>RGEC01000106.1 GCA_009918425.1 Bacteroidota bacterium | reverse complement strand
CCGATGCGTTCCTGATTGGAAAAGCCAACGTATATGGTGCTGCCAGCTTTTATGATTTTACCCGAGAAGAAAACAAGGGAAAAGAAATCTATGTATGCAATGGCAGTGCCTGCCTTACTGCCGGAACGCAGGACAAACTGCATACCTCCATTTGCGGCAAGTTTGGTGCAGAAAAAACAGGCGAAATGGTTTGCCTGGGCCGCTGTCATGAAAATCATGCTTTTCACTACAAAAACCGCAATTATTCCGGAGCAGACATCAACCACTTAGATGAAATTATTGCAGGAACCTATCAAACCCAAGAAAAATACCACGTAGGCGCCACCGGAAATCCTATACTCACACTGCCTTACGGCGATATTGAGAACTATTACGGGATTTGGAAAACAGCCCTCAAAACCGACAAGGATGTTCTTCTGCATGAAATAAGGGAAAGCAATGTGCGTGGCCGGGGCGGTGCGGGTTTTCCCATGGCTTTCAAACTGGAAAGCTGCAAAAACACACCCGGCGATACCAAATTCATCGTTTGCAATGCCGATGAAGGCGATCCCGGTGCTTTCAGCGACCGGTATTTACTGGAAGAACGTCCGCACAGTGTGCTCATGGGCATGATGATTGCCGGCTATATAATGGGAGCATCCTGGGGTGTGCTTTATATCCGCGGTGAATATCCCGAAGCCGTAGAAATCTGCGAAACCGAAATACAAAAGTTGCATGCAGCAGGCTATATCGGCAAAAATATCATGGGCAGTGGATTTGACTTTGAATTCAAGGTTATTAAAGCACAAGGTGCCTATATCTGCGGAGAAGAAACCGCTTTACTCAGTTCTATTGAAGGACAAAGACCTGAAGTGCGGGTGCGTCCGCCCTACCCCACACAGCATGGGCTTTTCAATAAACCCACCGTGGTAAACAATGTAGAAACGCTGGCTTGCCTGCCCTGGATTCTTCAAAATGGCGGAAAGGCTTTTGCAGGCATCGGTAGAGGAAAAAGTACCGGCACCAAGCTTATTTCGCTGGACGGACATTTCAACCGCCCGGGTTTGTATGAGGCCGACATGGGAACGCCCCTGCGCACGGTAATTGATGAATTAGGGCAAGGTTTCCGCGTTCCGGTGAAAGCCATGCACATTGGCGGCCCATTGGGCGGACTGGTTCCCATTGGCAAAATTGATGAACTCACGCTTGATTTTGAGAGCTTCAACCAAGGCGGTTTTCTGCTGGGACATGCTTCGGTGGTCTGTATTCCTGAGAATTTTCCGCTGGCAAAATACATCGAGCACCTATTTGAATTTACCGCCCATGAAAGCTGTGGTAAGTGTTTCCCCTGCCGATTGGGCAGCACCCGTGGAAAGGAAATGTTCCAAAAAGCGCTGAATGAGAACTACAAAATTGACCGCATCCTGCTCAACGATTTGCTGGATACCCTTGAAACCGGCAGTTTGTGTGCCCTGGGCGGTGGCTTGCCCCTTCCGGTGAAAAACGCGCTGCAGTATTTCGAGGCGGAGTTGAGTCCCTACCTCAAATCCTGATTACAGATAATTTTCCGGCGAGGTTCTCAAAAACTCCTCTACGGGAATCCCCCTGCTGCCCACAATCAAACCCTTGGCTCCGGGAAACTTCTGTTTAAATCTTTCAAGCCCTGAAAGCTTGCTTTTGGCACCGGTTTTTACCTCAAACCCCGTGATTTTATCCCCTTTAGAAATCACGTAATCCACCTCATAATTGCCATCACGCCAGTAATGAAGGCGAAAACGCTTCTCGTGCGATTTATTCAGGAGTAAGGCATTGTTATGCACCTGCAATTTCGGACTGGAAGCACGCCGGCGAATCTGACTTTTATCCAATTTTTCAAGACCGCTTAGCAATCCTGCCGAACCCAGTAAACGTAGGTAATGCGCCAATGTAGTCGTGTTGCCTGCTCCATCCAATTGGCCAAGAATTTTAGAATATGAGAGTTCCCTTGAAGAGTGCGCGCATCCCACATCAAACATGTTTCGCAGCAAAGCGGGCTTATCGATACGGGTCATTTGCAAAATATCTTTGGATAAGCTTGTTTCCACGATGGCATCCTGAAGAAATGAATACCACCGATCAGGATCATGAATCAAGTGAGCCCCACCCGGGTAGGCCCCGAAAAAAATATATTCATCGGTGGAAACGCCAAAAGCTTCCTGCATTTCTGCCAGATCCCAATGCCCTAAATACAGAGTCTCAAACCTGCCCATCAGCGATTCTGAAAGCCCTTGCTGCATCAGCAACCTAGATGAACCCATCAACAATAAATTAAACTGCGAGGCATCCTCATTTCTGGCATCCCAAAGGCGTTTGATGATTTCACTCCATTGGGGAATTTTCTGCACTTCGTCAACCACCAGACAGAAAGGCTTTTCCGTTTCTGAAGCGGCTGCGACCGCCCTTTGCCACTGCGTTTCAAGCCAAACATCATGGCCTTGCGTAACCTGATCGGCCGTTACATAAAACCCTGCAATGCTTTCGTCTTGCAATACCTGTTTTACCAGGGTGGTTTTCCCTACCTGACGAGGACCCGTCAACACCTGCAGAAGCGGATTTTTTTCTGTTAACCGCTTTAGCAATGTACCGTAGTATCCACGCACAATTACATGAGCCATACGCAAAATTAATACAAACCAAATCAATTTCAAACACCCATATGAGTGTTTTTATTTGTTTTATTGAGTAAATTTACTCAACGCATTGAGTATTTTTGTATTTAATTGTTTTTCTGATACTTACAAGTTTATTTAAGGTTTTTTCTTCTTGAAAAACCTTCTGTCTCCACCCGCTTTTTTATGGCCAAATCGATTTTTTGGTTCATTGCCGCGCGGTTGACTTGTTGCCTCTGCTATTCCATCCGGATTTTTGATTTTCTCCACTTCCATCCCCATCAACTCTTCAATCCGCTTGAATTTTCGGCGATCTTCCCCATTCACAAATGTATATGCCTCGCCTTTGCTCTCAGCCCGTGCAGTTCTCCCTATTCGGTGAATGTAATCTTCGGCATCGCCCGGAACATCAAAGTTGATGACCATGCCGATATCTTCAATGTCAATACCTCTTGAAAGCACGTCTGTAGCCACCAAAACGGGAATTCTGCGGCTGCGCGGCATGGTGGCCGAAAACATCAGCGTTTGGCGTTTTTTTGGTGCCTTGCCGATAATTTTCAGGATATCCTCCACAAAACCCATATCCAGCATGCGGTCAGCCTCATCCAAAATCAAATGGCGCAGGCTTTCCAGCTTCAGGTTGCCCATGTTCAGGTGAGCAATCAATCTGCCGGGTGTTCCTATCACCACATTGGCGCCGTGCAACAGGGCCTTTTTTTCTTGTTCAAAACTGATACCATCGGTTCCTCCATACACCACTTGCGAGGTAATATTTGTGTGGTAGCAAAATCCCTGAAGTGCTTGGTAAATCTGCAACGCAAGCTCCCGCGTAGGAACGATAATCAATGTGTCGGTGGCCGCAATTGGATCCCAGACCATTTTGTTCAGTACAGGCAATAAAAAAGCGGCTGTTTTTCCGGTTCCGGTCTGGGCGCAGCCAATCAAATCATGTCCGTCAAGTATAATGGGAATGGCCATTTCCTGAATGGGTGTGGGTGTTTCGAAACCCATATCATCCAAACCATCCTGAATTTCGTATTCAAATAAAAAATCGTGAAAATGCAAATTAGAAAGTGTTTTCAAATATAATCATTTCCGCACAAAAATTGTCCTGCAACATAGGCAGTAATAACCTCGGTTTGTTCGCACAAATAATTATCTTTAACATTGTAAATCTTGGTGCATCATGTCTGAAATCAGGTTTAAAAAGTTCCCATTCACAGTCAATTCATTCATAGTGTTTGGTTCCCCTTGGAAGTTTATGTCCACTTGCTTTCTATCCGCAACCAAATCCATAACCCTTTTGCTGCTTTTTATTTTTTTTATAAATGCAGGGCAGGCACAGTTACTCGAAGTTGAGCAGGAATCTGTTATCGTGCCTAATCCCGGTATTCCTGTTTACCCCGGATTTCCCGATGGTCACATATCGTATTTTCCAATAAACGACAGCACTTATGTTCACATCTGGGCCGGATATGAATCTTATATTAGCTCAGGGCCCGACTGGATGCATCAGGATTCACTCTGGGGAATGGTTCTTAGCAAAGGACAAGCGGGAACTTACGACAACGGAGGGGCCTGGCTATATTCTGTTTTTCCACTCGATTCACTTCATTGGCTTGGTTTTTATCACGCAGAAGACCATGAATTTGCAGGATACGACAACACCAAGAAAATTGCATGGAAAAGCGGTGCACAATGTGAAAGTTTTGATGGAGGAAAAACCTGGATTAAAAATGGTCAATTTTTAACAACATGGCTCAATAAACCAGAAAAACCAACCTGGGGCGGAACCGGAGACTTTTCAGTTATCAGAGATAGCGCCAATAATCGCTGGCTGGCTTACTATGTTTGTCCAAATGGCATTGGCGTTGCTGAATCAAAAGACCCGCTTGGAAAACCTGGTACCTGGTTTAAACTTAACAATGGTAGCTTCTCAACACCCGGTGTAGGCGGCAAGGGAGATGCGCTGCCGTTCTCCAGGGGAAAATTTGCCGGAGGAAATCCATCGTTGTTATTTTATAAACCCCTGCAAGTGTGGTTTATGGTTTACCACGACTGGAAAGAGCAAGGCATTTACTATTCCTACTCCTTCGATCACAAAAAATGGTCCGACGCCTGCCTGCTGCTTAAAAATCCGGGTTCTCCCCAGCGATTGTGGTATCCTACCCTTTTATCTCCTGTTAGCGATAAATACTCCAACTCAGCTCTCTACCTGGCATATGCCCAATGGGATAATGTTGACTTTACCTATAGAAATTACCGCATGGCCGTTGTAAATGTGAGAGGGTTGACTATGCCGCAATTCCAGACTTCCAACTTGCTTAGCGTTTCAGATTTATACCTAACCGATACAACCCTTGTTAATCTAACTTTATATGACGCTACCGGCAAAAGCATCAAGGTTTTTTATTCAGAAAAAACACTCCCTCCGGGAACCTATCAAATAGACTTACAAACATGGATGACAAGAGGCTTGAATTACCTGGTACTCAGAACGGAAAACGGGACTCAAGTGAAAAAATTGATGCGGTTATGATGTTAAAAACAAATTGTTTTGATTGAAAATTCCAATGTCATTGCATCGTTACTTTGATCAGCACCATAGACACTTTCCCTATAATGTGAATTGCCATTCCACTGTTTTTATTTAAATTGCACTTGTTAACGTCACACAACCATGACATTTGACCTGAAAAACACATCTTCAAACAACATCAGCAACCGCGAAGGTTCTGATTCGGGAAGCGGCAGTAGCCCCAAACAGCCTATAACCGATAAAAAGTTTGCATACATAGACGGAGAGCAACACGAAATACGCGATGGCGAAACCATCCTGCAGTTCGTGCGCCGTATTCACGGCAAAGAACTGGTACCTACCCTGTGCGATGCCCCCAATCTGGAACCCTTTGGTTCATGCCGGGTATGCAGTGTAGATGTGGCCCTTACCGAAAACGGAAACTGCAAAAGCGTAGCCAGTTGTCATACGCCCGTTATGCCCGGAAGCTACATTTATCCGAGCAGTGACCGAATTCAAAAACTCAGAAAAAACATCATAGAACTGGTGCTTACCGATCACCCGCTGGATTGTCTTACCTGTGAAGTAAACAACAATTGCGAATTGCAGGAAGTAGCTGCCAAGGTGGGCGTGCGCAAGGTTCGTTACCCCGAAGGCAAAACCCACCTCGACCGCGAAAAAGACCTCAGCCATCCTTACATGACCAGCGATATGAGCAAGTGCATCAACTGCTTCCGCTGTGTTCGTGCCTGCGAAGAAGTGCAGGGGCAATTTGTGCTGAGCATGGCGGGCCGTGGCTTTGAAAGCCACATTGTGAAAGGCAGTGAGGTAAATTTCTTCGAAAGTGATTGCGTAAGTTGCGGTGCCTGTGCACAGGCCTGTCCCACCAGCGCCATCAGCGATGTTTTTGAGAGCAAGAGCATTGCCAATACAGAGAAAACCCGCACCATTTGCACCTATTGTGGTGTGGGATGTAATCTGGAAGTGGCTTCAGTAAACGGAAAAGTAAAAAGCATACAGGCGCCGTTTGATGCCGAAGTAAATCAGGGACATACCTGCCTCAAAGGCCGCTTTGCATTTGGTTTTTACAACCATCCGGATCGCCTCAGAACCCCGCTAATTCGCAGAAACGGGGAATTGCAACCCGCCACCTGGGATGAGGCATACGACTATATTGCTTCCGAGCTCACCCGCATTAAAACCCAGCACGGACCGGATTACATTGCCGGTATCAGCAGCGCACGCTGCACCAATGAGGAAAATTACCTCATGCAGAAATTTATTCGGGCCGTTGTGGGAACCAACAATATAGATAGTTGTGCGCGTGTATGCCACTCTCCCACTGCCCTGGGAATGCAGAGAACATTTGGCACAGGAGCAGCCACCAACAGCATCATTGACCTGAAATATACAGACCTCATCATGGTGATTGGGGCCAACCCCACGGAAGGTCACCCCGTTACAGGCGCCAAACTGAAACAGTTTGCCATGAAAAAGACGGCCATTGTGATTGATCCTCGCAGAACGGAACTGGCCCGCTATGCAAAATACCACCTGCAGCTGCGTCCGGGAACCAACGTAGCACTGCTGAACATGATGTTGTATTACATCATCAGCGAAGGACTGGAGGATAAGGATTTCATCCAAAACCGTACTGAAGGTTATGAAGAGTTTAAAGCCAAAGTATTGGCACTGAACCTGGATGAAGCCGAAAAAGTGACTGGTGTTGATCGTAACCTTGTGCGCGAAGCGGCCATGGCATATGCCAAAGCCCCGAACGCCATGAGTTTCCACGGACTGGGCGTAACCGAACATTCGTTGGGAACCTTCACCGTCATGCAAATCGCCGACCTGGCCATGATAACCGGAAATATTGGTCGCCGCGGTGTGGGTGTAAATCCCCTGCGCGGACAAAACAATGTGCAAGGCGCTGCCGATATGGGTTGTCAGCCCCACCAGGGTGCCGGCTATCTGGATGTTACCATTCCTGAAAACCACAAGAAATACGAGGAATTTTACGGCGCCAAACTGCCCGATTACATTGGATACAAAATTCCCCAGATGTACGATGCCGCGCTGTCAGGAAAACTAAAGGCATTATGGCTCATGGGCGAAGATGTGGTGCAAACCGACCCCAATACCCACCATGTAAAAGCCGCATTGGAACAGCTCGATTTGATTGTGGTACAGGAAATCTTCATGACCGAAACGGCCAAACTGGCCCATGTGGTATTGCCTGCGGCTTCATTCCTGGAAAAAAGCGGAACCTTCACCAACGGAGAACGCAGAATACAAAGGGTTCAGCAGGTGGTAGAACCATTGGAAGGTACCAAGCCTGATGGACAAATCATGGTGGACATCATGAACAGAATGGGATACGCACAGCCTGA
>RGEC01000105.1 GCA_009918425.1 Bacteroidota bacterium | reverse complement strand
TGCTGTTGCACAGGCTGACCGCCTGAGTATGTTGCGTCGCGCGTCTTTACAGTGGACCAATATGGGTCCGGATAATATAGGTGGTCGCTGCCGTGCCCTGCTTCTTCATAAAGATTCAGCCAATCTGTGGTTTATGGGCGGTGTTAGCGGCGGTCTTTTCCGCAGTAATACCTCCGGCTCAAGCTGGACACCTGTAAATGACAAACAGGATAACCTGAATGTAACTTGCATAGCTCAAACCGATGACGGAATAATCTACTACGGAACCGGTGAAGGTGGATTTACAAACCTTTCCGGAACCCGCAATGGATCGCCTGCATTTGTAGGTAATGGCCTATATAAGAGTACCAATCCTTCCGGAACAGTGTTTACAAAAATTGCCAATGCTTCCGACAGCCGTTTCACAGCCTGCAATACCATGGCGGCTTTCGGCAACAAACTTTATGTAGGAACACAGAGTGGACTTTTCTTAATCACCAATAACGGAGCCCCTGTTCAACAACGCGGTGGTGCCTGCCTGGAAGTGAAAATCGATAAAAACGGTGTTGTATGGGCAAGCTTCTCCAATGGCTCAGTATTTAAAAGTGATGCTAACGGTGGTAACTTCACCCAGCTGTCATACGGTGGCCCGTCAGCCCGCGTAGCTATCGCCATTTCGCCTGAAGATCCCAATTATGTATATCTTCAAAACGCTCAAACACGTTTGAATGGTGTTTGGCGCACTACCGATGGCGGTGCTACCTGGACTCAAATCGTTTATTACAGCACTGTTACCGACATTATGGGAACCGGACAGGGGTATTATGATAATGTAGCCGCAGTAGATCCTTTGAATAAAAACCGTGTTTACCTCGGTGGGGTTTCTATGGCTGTTTGGGATAACGTCAATGGTTTCACAGAAATCGCTTCTATGTTTGATGCCCCTTGGAACAATGGATATGTTCACGCTGACAAGCATATCATTCAATTTGATACCCGCCAGAATCCTCCTTTGATGCTGGTTGGGTCTGACGGAGGCCTTTTTGGCAGCAAAGACAGGTCTATCTGGACCCGTATGAATCGCAATTTCACAACTTTCCAGTGCTACAACGTAGCCGCAAATAGTCTGGGACATATCGTTGGAGGATCTCAGGACAATGGAACACAGTTGATAAACTTCTCCGGTAATAGCATAAACGGAGTTCCTTCCAAAACAGCAATTGAAATATACGGTGGAGACGGTTTTGATGTAGAATTCTCAAAATATCATCCCAAAACCATTTTTGTGAGCACCTATTATGGTCGCATAGCCAGAACCGGAAATAGCGGGCAGTCCAGCTCATCTTTCTGGGATAGCCGTATCAAGCCGGATGATGCTGCAGCCAATCCTACCGATGTTGATTTCAATACCCATTTTACATTGTGGGAACCCAATGATACTACTTCACGTCTGTTCTTGGCACGTAACTCTGAGGTTTGGGTAGCTATCAATCCTACCAACTTTATAGAAGATGTAAACTGGTTCCGTGTAGCCGCTAACCTTGGCAATGACCGTGTTTTAGAAATGGATTGCACCCCGGATGGAGCGTATTTGTTTATTGCTAAATCCGGAAAATTATTTAGGTTAAGTGGATTGGACGTGGCTAAGTTTACGGTAGCGGCCAACCCCGGAATTAACGATATTCCACAAGGTATTGCTATAAAGACTATCACCCCAACCGGTGCCGGTTCACGTGTAGTTACCTCTGTAAATGTAGATCAGGCCAACCCCAATCATGTTGTGGTGACCTTGGGTGGTTATGGCGATGTAACCTATGTAATGGAAACCAAAAACGCATTGGATGACACACCTATTTGGAACAACATAACCGGCGATTTGCCCAAAATGCCTGTGTATGACGCTGTGATTGATATTGACAATCCCAACCGTATCATCATTGGTACCGATTTGGGTGTATTTATGACCGAAAATGGCGGTATCAACTGGGCAGAAGCTAACAACGGTATGGCCCGTACACCGGTATTTGAAATTCGCGGTTACGAGTGGAAGCCCTGGGAAGGTATGAAATTGTATATCGGTACCCACGGACGTGGATATTATCAGAGCATGAGCCTTACTACCGGAACCAAACGTGTGGCTGAGACCTACACCGGCTTGAAAGCATGGCCTGTGCCTGCAGGTGATCTACTGAATGTTTCATTCCGCTCAGTATCCAATGAAAAAGTTACCGTAGAGATTTATGGTATGGATGGTAAACGCTATCAGCAAAAGCAGCCTCTGCTATCAGCAGGGAACAACACTGTTCAGCTCAATACAGCATCCTTGCCTTCCGGCAACTATTTTGTTCGCGTTAGTGGCAAAGAAGGCAGTAGCAGCATTAAATTTAATGTGGTTAAATAACCCAAAATTACTACAATCCTTAAACTGCCGGTCTCTTTGAGATCGGCAGTTTTTTTTACAACACCCCGCTAAATACCCTGACCGCAGGGCCCTGTAAGAGTATATTAGAATAACGATTGTTGCTGAAATGGAAGGAAACGGACAACACACCACCCGGGGTATTCACCACTACAGGCCCTTGCACATGATTGATTATATTGTGTGCAAGTACAGCCGCTGTTACACCTGTGCCACAGCTTAGCGTTTCGTCTTCTACGCCCCTTTCATAAGTCCGCATATGCAATTCACGGCCATCCACCCTTACCAGATTCACATTGATGCCATCTGCCCCAAACTCATTGCCATAGCGAATGCTGTGGGCAAAACCAATTAAATCTGCCTTTTTAGGATTTTCCTGCGTAAACTGAACATAATGGGGTGATCCTGTATTGATAATGACTGTATTGTCATTCCTGATTTCCCATTGCGCTACGTCTTTCATTTGCAGAATAACCTGATTGTCGGAAATTTTAGCAATGTGCGGCCCGTCAACCGCCAGAAAGTTTAGTTCACCATTGGTACCCAAACCCAGTGAATGGGCAAAATGTGCAATGCAGCGTCCGCCATTTCCGCACATGGAACTTATTTTGCCATCGCTGTTGTAATAGACCATGCCAAAATCATAACCGGGTTCGGCAGTCAGATACATTAATCCGTCAGCGCCCACACCATAGTGCCTGTGGCACAATCGGGCCACATCCATACCGGATGGTATGCCATTTCTTGCATCAATGAGGATAAAATCATTTCCAGTCCCCTGATATTTCACAAAAGGAATACTCATTGGCCTATTAATTTTAGGATGGTGGGATCGGTTACTTCAGAAGCATCTGTCGCAGGAATTTTCTGGCCGTTTTGAGCAGGCAGATTTTTTAATTCATAGGTTTTAAATCCGCTGTTGAGGAAAAATCTGTTCTGCCATTCATACACCAGGGGATTGCCATAAACAATATCAAAGCAACGCACAATATAAATGTCGTTGTTTTTCTCTACTTCAACCATGGGTTTATTCCGGGGTGTTTCACAAAAAGTAAAGGAAAAACGCACGGCAGCTTTTTTGTTTCTTATCTTGGCGGGTTGCTTGAAATCGCTGGCTGAATTCTCCACAGGACTTGCCGGCTTGGTCTTTGCTACCTGACCGGATGCAGCAACAGGCTGATCAGACGCCTCGACTGTTCTGGATTGTCTCATTTCTGTTGCTTCTGTTTTCAGGGATTTCTGTGCGTCTTCCGCAGAGTTGTTCAAGTCTATGGCAACAGCCGGCACGTTTGAAGCAATGATGATGGGCTCGGACTCAGCTACGTCCGCATCATCGCTTTCATCGCCGGATTCCAATGGTGGCGCAGATGTTTCAGTATTGCCTGCAACAATTTCTTCATTACTTTTATTACTGTCATTAGGCGTCTTCACTCTTGAATCGGATGATACAGCCGGTTTCTCCCGTACTTCAGGATCCTGATTGGTTTTTGTAATGATGGGTAGTCTGTTTTCGCCCTGATTCATTTTCCAGATTATTATAACCGATGAAAACGCGATTAGCAGGACCGATGCAGCAGCAAAATACCATGTCTTTTTGCTCAGACTGAAAATACCTCTGTGCCTTGTTTTCTGACGCAAATACTTCTTCATTTCCGCATGTCCGTAGGCATATACGGCGGCTGCCAGCCTTTCCCGGTTTTGGACCTCTTTCTTAAAGGTGGCATCAGCCTGCAATTTTGTCATGAATGCCGCATGTTCGGCATCTTTCAATTCGCCACGCAGGTAGCGGTCAATCAAGTCTATATCCGGATCAAATTCATTCATGAAATAAAATCAGATTTTGAAAAACGACTTTTGATTAGGTTTTCCAGTTTTTTGAAACATTGATATTTCTTGGCTTTGGCAGTATCGGCATTGGCAAAATCCATTTTACGGGCGATCTGTTCCATGTCGTGTCCATCAAAATAGAATAACATAAGCAGCTGCCTGCAGGTATCGCCAATTTCATCAAGTGCCTTTTGAAGGTGCTTAAAATCTGACGCCTCTGAAAAATTGTCAGCACAAATATGAAGGTGGGGTAAAATCTTGTCTTCTCCATCCATCCTTTGCAATTTGCCAAGTCGTTTTAGCCAAAGGTTTTTACAAATAGCCATTATGTAGGTACTCAGTTTGCTGCTTAGAACAAAGTTACCTTGCTGTACTTTTTGCCATAGTACAATTAGAGCATCCTGCAGCAGGTCTTCTGCATCTTCATCACGCCCCTGATTCTTAATTACATAGCTGCGTATCATGCTGTAGTGACCTTTGTAGATACTGACCAGGGCTTCTCTGTCACCGGACTGAATACGGTCCAGCAGTTCACGGTCTTTGCTTGATGCAGTTTCAGACATTTCACAGATACTTAATACCCTTACGTCGAAAAGGGTAAATACCTGCTTCAAAAATACAAGAAATGCATGCGTTTTGCAGTTAGAATTTCGGAACAAAATTTGATTGATAAAATATGATGGAAAAGTTCATGAACAAATCAAAATGGATGGGCCTGCTGCTGGCAGGTTCTTTGGGAGGATTGGTGTCTCTCAGTGCCGTGGCAGTCATAACCAGGATTTCGGCAGACAACACCATTGAGTCGAAGCAGCAAAACAGCAACCAGCTTGCCAGGTATGCCGGTTTAAATCCAAACCCGGCTTTTGATTTTGCGGGGGTGGCTGAAGTGGCAACTCCTGCTGTAGTCCACATCAAAACCAGCATTGGCAGTGCCAATTCCGGAAAAAGTGAGTCAAACCCGATGGATCCGTTCGATTTTTTTGGAAATCCGGGATTCAGGTTTGAAAACCCAGGACCCAGGGCAGGTTCAGGCAGCGGTGTAATTCTCAGCGATGATGGTTACATTGTTACCAACAATCATGTAGTGGAGGGTGCAACCAAAGTAGAAGTGGTATTAAATGACAAACGTACGTATGTGGCTGAAGTGCTGGGTACTGACAAAAATACAGACCTGGCATTATTGCGCATTGGTGAAAGCGGATTGCCATTTATGAAACTGGGAAACAGCAGTGGCGTAAAAGTAGGTAACTGGGTTGTAGCTGTGGGAAATCCCTTTAACCTTGAAAGCACAGTAACGGTTGGAATTGTGAGTGCTTTGGGCAGAAATATTGATCTTATCCGCAGCAAAGGAAATAAATATGCCATTGAGAATTTCATTCAGACAGATGCTGCTATCAATCCCGGGAATTCAGGCGGAGCCCTTGTCAATACTGCGGGTGAGCTCATAGGAATTAATACGGCCATTGCTTCAGAGACCGGTTCTTACACAGGATATGCTTTTGCCATTCCGGTAGATCTGGTGAAAAAAGTAGTGAATGACATAATGAAATATGGCAAGGTTCAGCGAGGTTTGCTTGGTGTTTCTATCCAGGACATCAATCAGAAAATTGCTGATGATAAAGGATTTCCTGATTTACAGGGGGTATTTGTTGCGGAGGTTATTGAGGATGGTGCTGCGCAAAAAGCGGGTGTAAAAAAGGGCGATGTGATATTAAAAATCAACGATGTAGAGGTAAACAGCAGCAGCCGTCTTCAGGAAGAAATAGGCAAGAGCCGTCCCGGCGACAAGATAAAAATTACAATTCGCCGCAAATCTTCAACCCAGGATTTGTTTGCTGTGTTGCTGAGTGAAAGTGGTAAAACAACCATTGAATCTGCATCCCCTGAAACCACTGCCGGTATTATGGGTATGGAGTTTGAAAACGCTACCCGCGAGGAAAGGCAGGCAATGGGATTAAAGAATGCCGTGAAAGTAAAAAGTGTGTCGAAAGGCGCATTTAAAGATGCCGGCATTCCCGAAGGCTTTTTCATTACGCATATAAATAACGAACCCGTTTATAGTGTTCAGGGTGCTGTTGCTACCTTAAAAACACTTCGTGGAGCCATAACCATTGAAGGCAAAACTGCCGATGGTAAAGAGAAAATCATCGCTGTTAAGATTCCGGCGTCTTCCGATGCAGAAGAATAATACAGTGTATGTATTTTGATGTGAAAACCCTGACGCAGTCAGGGTTTTTTTATGGAATTAAAAATCGTCAGTATCCTCGATAATATTGGCCCCTGCGCCACCCAGATGGTTCCAGCTGTCGCGGTTGTCATCATCAAGAAGCATGTCTGACGCATTGTTCATCTTGCTTGGCAGGGTTTGGGTGGCCGGTTCATGGGAATATCCACTGTCATAGTTGTTGTTCTGACTTTGTATAAGCACCCTTTCTTCGGGAGACAAATCCACAAACTTACTGTAGTGATTGATGAACTTGGTGAAAGCAGAGCCAACGGCACCATGGCGGTTTTTCCCAATCAGTATCTCGGTAAGTCCATCCACACCATAATTGTTATAGGCATCGGGGCCTTTTTGGGCATTTTCGTTGCCGCCTGCTGTCTTCTGGTAATATTCATCTCTGTAGAGAAACATAACCATATCAGCATCCTGTTCTATAGATCCTGATTCACGTAAATCGGATAGCTGTGGTCTTTTATTGTTTCGTTTTTCGACTTCACGGCTAAGCTGTGCCAGCGCAATAACAGGAACACTCAGTTCTTTCGCCAAACCTTTGAGAGAGCGCGATATAAATGCAATTTCCTGTTCACGGTTACCCTGACCCTTGGTTTCATGTCTAAGCAGTTGTAGGTAATCAACCACAACCATATCCAGACCGTGCTGTGAATGCACCCTGCGGCATTTGGCGTTCAGGTCAAAAATATTCAGTTGGGGAGTGTCATCAATAAAGATTTTGCTTTGGCTCAGGCTTACGGTTTTGCTGTGTAATCGCTGCCACTCCTGTTCGGTGAGATCACTCTTCCTGATTTTGTCGGCAGCCACTTCGGCTTCCGCACTGATAAGGCGGTTTACCAGCTGAACATCGGCCATTTCCAGTGAAAATATCATCACCGATTTTTTAAAGTCCACCGCTGCATTTCTCACAAGCGATAGTGCAAAAGCCGTTTTACCCATGGCAGGTCGCGCAGCCAGAATAATCAGATCGCTGGGTTGCCAGCCGGCCGTAATTCTGTCAAGGTCAGAGAATCCGGAAGCCACACCCGTAATGCCATCTGTTTCGGTTTTGCTGCGCTCTTCCAGGTCTTTAAGGGCGCGGTTTACCAATGTATCAATGTCCTGAAAATTGCGCTTCAGTCCGTTATTTTTAATTTCGTAAAGCTTACGTTCGCTTTCATCCAGCAATACAAAACTGTCTTCAGAATCATCAAATGCTTCGTGTGCAATTTCACCACTCACCCGGATGAGTTCGCGCTGAATCAT
>RGEC01000104.1 GCA_009918425.1 Bacteroidota bacterium | reverse complement strand
ACATTAAAATGGCGCGAAGTTTTGGGAACCAAAGCTATTTATGGTGGACTTGCGCAAGAAAATTTTGGAATTATTCCCAAGTTTACTACAGAAGGAGCCGTTTCACAGTTCAAAACCTTCACCGATTTGCCTTACTGGGAATGCAGCGTCGGTATCGAAAATATCTTTAAGATTTTACGGGCAGATGCTATCTGGCGTTTAACCTACAGGGAAGCAGCCAATGTGCGTAATTTTGGCGTGAAAGTGAGTGTCGGACTTGCTTTTTAAATTATTTTTCAGTAAATTTATATCCTACTCCGCGCATACTGTGAAAATACACAGGTTTTTTCACGTCCTTTTCAAAGTATTTACGAAAAGCCAAAATAAAATTATCGATGGTGCGGGTGCTGGGATAAACATTATAGCCCCAAACAGTCTGTAAAATACGTTCTCTGCTAACTACCTGTCCCCGGTTTTCTATGAGCAGTTTCAGCAGCAAACTTTCTTTTTTGGTCAGAATGAATGTTCCTTCATTGCCACTGGCTTCAAAACTGTCAAAATTTACATAGTTGTCACCAAATGAGTATTCATGAAGTGCAATATCATTTTCTGAAGAAACCTTACTTCTGCTAAGCAGTTTTTGAACACGCAGCAACAGTTCTTCAAGATTAAATGGCTTGGTCAGGTAATCATCACCACCTTTCTTCAGACCCAGAATACGGTCTTGTGTATTGTTGCGTGCAGATAAAAACAGAATGGGAATTTCGGTGTTTGTAAGCCTTATATTTTCTGTAACCGTAATTCCATCCACATGGGGTAACATCACATCCATAATAACAAGATCAAAATTTTCCTCTTTGAATCTCTGCAGGGCCTGTAGACCATCTTTCACGGCGATAACTTTGTAACCCTCAGACTCGAGGTTTAATTTAACCAGATCGGCAATGTCTGCCTCATCTTCCACCAGTAGTAATCTGTTCGTTTTCATACGTTTGCCCTTTCTTTGAATAACAAATTAAACGTAGTTCCGTTGGGTTGATTGTCAGAAATAGAAATTATGGCAGAATGCTGACGGAGTAATTTTTCAACCAAAAACAGCCCAAGCCCGGTTCCTGAGCTACTCCGGGTTCTTTCATCTCCCATGCGGTAAAACATTTTGAAAATATTTTTTCTTTCCTTTTCCGGTATTCCGCTGCCATTGTCAGAAACAGACATGGCAACCCTGCCTTTGTGAACATAGGTTTGAATATGAATCTTTTCGTTGCCCTGACTGCTGTATTTTACAGCATTGCCAATGAGATTACTAAGGGCCATTTGCAGAAGTTCGCGGTCGCCCCTTATAAGCAGTTCCGGCACATATTGGGTGCTTATTACAGCTGTTTCAGGCAAAGAGTCACGCAATTCAGACAGTGTGTCTTCAATAAGTTCTTCCAGCACCAGATCCTGTATGATAAACTTGAGGCCATGATTGCTTTGTACTTTGGTTGCCATCAGCACATTGTCAATGATACGCGACAAACGACTTACATTATTGTCGGCCATGCGCAATAACTTCCCCAGTTCCTGCTGTTCGCCTGTTATTTTTCGTTGTGCGGTCTGAACCGCAAGCTTGGTGCCGGCAACAGGTGTTTTTAACTCATGCGTTATGGCCAGTAAAAAGTTGTTTTGCTGTGCATTGAGTTTAAGTACCCTATCTAAGAATAAATATAGCGCCAGTGCAAGTATGAGCATGATTAATGTCATTACAATACCCTCATAGATCCAGCTTTCACGCTTTCTCAGGTATTTTTTATTTTCACTTGCAATAACCGATTTCTTAATATTTACACTAAAAATCTTATCAAAAGGTTTACCCGGATAAAAGCAAACATCATATGGGGGCTCATAGCCCACCAGACAAAGGCTGCGGTCATGTAAAAAATTACCAGTATGATGGAAAGTCTGAGTTTATTTCTGGCGGTCATTTTAAATCAAAGTGAATAACAAAAGTAGTTCGTATGCCTCTAAAATGATTTATTTGTGCAGGTTTTTACTAAAAAATGAACTTGACGGAAGCTTTTATGCAAAGCCTCTTTGCCGCAGTAGGCAAAGAAAATGTGATTACAGATAAAGAGCCACTGGTGGCCTACGGCCGCGACTATACCGAAGATCTTCAATATTTGCCGTCATGTGCTGTATTGCCTGAAACCCCTGAAACAGTGGCCGCTGTTCTTAAACTTTGCAATGAAAATAAAATACCCGTATACACCCGCGGGGCCGGAACAGGCCTTAGCGGTGGAAGTTTGCCTGTAAATGGGGGAGTTGTGATAAGTACAGAAAAACTCAATCGCATTCTGAATATTGATACACTAAATTTTCAGGCAACTGTTCAGCCGGGTGTTATTAATCAGGTTTTTGCTCAGGCAGTGGCTGAAAAAGGTCTTTATTATCCTCCGGATCCCGCCAGCAAAGGGAGTTGTTTTTTAGGTGGAAATATTGCACACGGCAGCGGTGGCCCCCGTGCTGTGAAGTATGGTACAACCCGCGATTATGTGCTTAACCTTCAGGTGGCTCTTCCTAATGGGGAATTGATTTGGACGGGTGCAAATACAGTAAAAAATTCCACAGGTTTCAATCTTACCCAGCTTTTTGTAGGCAGTGAAGGTTTGCTGGGTGTGGTGACATGTATCGTGTTCAGGCTGATTGCATTGCCTGCACATCAAATGCTCCTTTTGGTTCCCTTTAAAACAGCGAGGGAAGCCGCTGTGGCCGTAAATGAAGTGCTCTTGAGCGGCATTACACCTTCAGCCCTGGAGCTTATGGAAACATCCGGTGTACAAATCAGCGCAGAAGCCACGCATACACCATTCCCATTTCACAACGATGCGGCTTTTTATATGCTCATCGAATTGGATGGTGATAATACGGAAACCCTTATGCAGCAAGCAGAATTATTGTATCCTGTCATTGAAAACTGTGGCGGATTGGAAGTAATGTTTGCAGACTCTTCAGAATTAAAGGAGCAGTGGTGGAAGGTGAGGCGGGGTATAGGGGAAACGGTTAAGCAGGCCTCTGTTTACAAAGAAGAAGATACAGTAGTTCCCCGCGCCGCTCTGCCCGATTTGTTGGTTGCCGTGAAAGAGGTTGGAAGCCGATATGGTTTTCAGAGTGTTTGCTACGGACACGCCGGCGACGGAAACCTACATGTGAACATACTTAAAAATGAACTTTCTGATGAAGTCTGGAATCATGAAATACCCAAAGCGATTCGTGAAATATTTGAGGTCTGCAGAGATTTGGGTGGAACCATTAGTGGTGAGCATGGGGTAGGACTTGTGCAGAAACCCTATCTGGATGTGGTTTTTACGCCGCAACATTTCAGGCTAATGAGGGGAATAAAGGCTGTATTCGATCCCAATCATATTATGAATCCCGGAAAATGGCTGGATTAATTTACAGGTAAGTCTTTCCATATCATATCTGTACTCCATGCCTCGGGTTTACCACCAAATAAAACCTTGGTTTTAGCCCATGTTGAATCAAATAACGGAGAATTACGATAGGCCTGCAGTGCCTCATCATTTTGCCAGATACTGTACGTAAAAAACACGTTTTTATCTTCGCAGCTTTGCAGCAATTGTAATCCCATATTGCCGGGAAATGACCTTATATATTCAGCAGATTCCCCAAAAACTGATTTGAAATCTTCAATGGTTTCCGGTTTAAAAGTCATTTTAACAATTCTGAATATCATAGCCTATGCATCAATAAATTCAAGGATAATAACAGTTCCTTCAGACAATCCGTAATATTGTTTTGCGGAACCTGCATTCATGGCAATCTGCAGAAAATCCCCCAGTCCGAAATAAGCAGTGGCATAACCTTGCTCAACATCAAACAAGGAAGCGCTTATTCGGTCTATTTCCAGTCTGTATGAGCTAACAGATATTTTAAATCTGCGTCCATTACGCATCCGCTCAAATTCATCCTTTTTTAAATTGAAAATGGCATTCCCCTGGGCATCGTTGTACATTACGGTGAGCTTAAGGAAATTTTGCTGGAAAGCAGGTTTCGGAATAAAAGATTTTACGACCTGTTCTTTTCTGGTAAAAGGAATGGAGCTATCATCCGACTGCATGAGTATAGATATAGCCGGTAGGTAAATATCCTCCATAACGTTTCGAATAGCAATCTGAGAAGGGATACTGTAAAAATCTGCCGGATATTCCTGCAAAATCATGGGTAGAAATCCATTGTCAGGTGCAAAAAACCACTGATTTTCTGTATGAGCTGCCAGATAAGAAGCCGCAGCTCTGGGGCTTAATTTGGTATGGGTAATATCACACAAATGCCAGGTTTGTGCGCCAAAAGACGGCATCACCATTTGCATGAACATTGCCGCGGTTCCAAGATGCCCTCTGGCCAGCTTAGGCTGGCTGAAAACATGGGGTATGTCCGGCATTCTGGAATAAAGTAAAGCCCTCGAAACAGAGTTTTCCGTGGCTTCTATGCCATAATCGGTAAAAACGTGGATGAGCTGTGGCTTTATCAAGGCTTCAATTCAATATATTTGTGCAAAGATAAAACCCTAACCATTGACAGAAAGAGTTTACACGCTGGAAATCATCAATCCCCAGGTATTTTATGGGGTGAATAACACCAATCTTAACCTCATAAAAGCCAAGTTTCCTAAACTGCAGTTTGTGGCAAGAGGTGATGAAATAAAAGTGCTGGGAGAGGAGTCTGAACTTGAAAATTTTGCGTCCAAGATGGAATTACTGGAACAGATTTACCTGAAAAAAGGCGAACTGAATATCCATACACTGAATGATGTTTTTGGCGGAAATCAACCGGCAGAGCTCACAGCAGGTGCAGATGATGATGTGTTGCTGATTGGTACCAGGGGTCAGAAAATCAAGGCGCGTACTGCAAATCAGCGTGCCATGGTTAAGGCTGCAAAGAAAAATGACATCCTGTTTGCCATTGGTCCTGCCGGAACCGGTAAAACATACACAGCGGTTGCTCTGGCAGTTTTGGCGCTGAAAGAACGTGAAATCAGAAGAATTATTCTAACCCGTCCTGCGGTTGAAGCCGGCGAAAATCTGGGCTTTCTCCCGGGTGATCTCAAGGAGAAAATAGATCCATATTTGCGTCCATTGTATGATGCACTGGAAGATATGATTCCTGTGGATAAACTCAAGAGCATGATAGAGAGCCGAACCGTGGAAATAGCTCCGCTCGCGTTTATGAGAGGTCGCACACTGGATAACTGCTACGTGATCTTGGATGAAGCCCAAAATACCACCGATCCACAGTTAAAAATGTTTTTGACCCGAATGGGGCCCAATGCCAAGCTCATAATAACCGGTGATTTAACACAGATAGATTTGCCCCGAAAACAACAGAGCGGATTGTTCAGGGCACTGAAAATTTTACAGAAGATCGAGGGTATAAGTATGATATATCTCAATGCTGACGATGTCGTAAGACACAGACTTGTGAAGGAAATTATCGGCGCCTACGACAAAAGTCAGGAAAATGAGGATATCTCGTTATAA
Organism: Bacteroidota bacterium; assembly: GCA_009918425.1. GTDB lineage: Bacteria > Bacteroidota > Bacteroidia > NS11-12g > UBA955 > RGEC01. The sequence continues at coordinate 2,241 of RGEC01000104.1, read as the reverse complement.
AGTGTGAATGCGGGCTGTTTTATCTTTGCACTTGCATAGTTAATAGTGTTAAGTATTCGCAATGAAAGCTCTTACCTCAACCCAGTATTTCTTCAATAAACAAACCGCTTTTTACCGTGGCAAGGTGCGTGATGTGTATACCATTGCCGATAATATACTGGTCATTGTGGCTACAGACCGTATCTCTGCTTTCGACCATGTTTTACCTAAGAGCATTCCCTACAAAGGTCAAGTGCTAACAGAAATTGCTTCTATGTTTCTGGATTTAACAACCGATATTGTACCCAACTGGAAACTGGCGACACCCGATCCGCATGTTACCGTAGGTAAACGCTGTGATGCTATCCCAATTGAGTTTGTGGTAAGGCAATATCTTACAGGTCACGCCTGGCGTATTTACAGGGACGGCGGCAGATTGCTGTGTGGAAATGTACTTCCTGACGGATTAAAAGAAAATGACAAATTGCCTCAGCCCATCGTTACACCGGCTACAAAAGCTATTAGTGGCCATGATGAGGATATTTCAGCTGAGGAAATCCTGTCCAGAAAACTACTCAGTCCTGAACGCTGGGAGGCCTTGAAAAACATTTCACTCAGGCTGTTTCAGCGGGGCACGGAGTATGCAGCATCAAAAGGTTTGATATTGGTAGATACCAAATATGAATTTGGTTTTATTGGTGATACCATTTATTTGATCGACGAAATTCATACACCCGATTCTTCTCGTTATTTCTATGCCGATGGTTTTGAAGAACGTCAAGCAAATGGCGAAGCGCAAAAACAATTGAGTAAAGAATTTGTACGCGAATGGTTGATGAAAAATGGTTTTCAGGGTAAAGAAGGACAACAAGTGCCTACGATGACCGACGAAGTAGTACAAGCAATCTCTGAGCGCTATATAGAGCTTTATGAGCAAGTAAGCGGAAAACAATTTCATAAACAAAGTGTAGCAGAAGCGGATATGGCCAGCATTTTAGACCAAGCCATAGCAGCCCTATAAACGACGATACCGATAACCCAGCTGAAGGGTGCGACGCAACGAATGCCGAAACCCCTACCGCAGCTGACAAAAAAAATAAAATGCCAACTTATAAAGATAGCTCTCGTATTATAAAAGCGCCTACTGGCAATACCCTTAATTGTAAAAACTGGGTAGCCGAAGCAGCGTATAGAATGATTCAAAATAATTTAGATCCTGAAGTGGCCGAAAAACCAGAAGAACTGGTGGTATATGGCGGCATTGGTAAAGCAGCACGCGATTGGGAAAGCTTCGATAAAATCTTAGCGCTTTTGAAAACCTTAGAAGAAGACGAAACCCTTTTGGTGCAAAGCGGTAAGCCCGTAGGCGTATTGCGCTCTCATAAAGATGCACCGCGCGTAATCATTGCCAATTCTAATTTGGTGGGTCGCTGGGCTACCTGGGAGCATTTCCGCGAGCTAGAAGCCAAAGGCTTGATGATGTATGGCCAAATGACGGCTGGCAGCTGGATCTATATTGGATCGCAAGGAATTGTGCAAGGCACTTACGAAACCTATTTATCCTTGGCCAACAAACATTATAAAGGCAGCCTTAAAGGCACCTTGAATGTAACGGCTGGCTTAGGCGGTATGGGTGGCGCTCAGCCTTTAGCCATTACGATGAACGAAGGTGTGGCTTTAGTTGCAGAGATGGAAGCGTGGCGCATACAAAAAAGAATAGAAACGCGCTACTTAGACGAAGTAGCCGCATCTATAGACGAGGCTATCGATCGTGCATTAGCGGCAAAAGCAGCAGGCGAAGCGGTTTCCATTGGCGTATGCTGCAATATTGTAGATTTATTGCAACGCTTAATTGATAGAAATATTAGCATTGATACGCTTACCGACCAAACATCGGCACACGATGAGCTTATTGGTTATTTCCCAGAAGGCTTGAGTGTAGCCGAAGCTAATGCCTTGCGCGAAAGCGATAAAGACAGCTATACCCAACGCTCTTTAGATACTATGGCACACCACGTGCAATTGATGTTGGAATTGCAAAGTAGAGGTGCTATCACCTTCGACTATGGTAATAATTTGCGTGGCCAAGCGCACGACAAACGTGGCATTGCCAATGCGTTTAATTTCCCTGGTTTTGTACCTGCTTATATTCGTCCTTTGTTTTGCGAAGGTAAAGGACCATTTAGATGGGTAGCGCTCAGTGGCGATCCGGAAGATATTTATACAACCGATGCCGCTTTAAAAGAACTATTCCCCGACAAT
>RGEC01000103.1 GCA_009918425.1 Bacteroidota bacterium | reverse complement strand
TAGTTAATAATTCGACTTTTTTTTTGTCAGCATCATGAAACGAAATCAACAACTACTGAAAATGCTGGCAATTTTTATATTGTCCGCTCTTGGCCTGGCCAGCTTGAGAGGTCAGACAACAGAACCTGACAAAAAAGGTGACACTTCTGCCGTTGGCGAGGTAGTCGTAACCGCCCTTGGTATTAAAAAGGAGAAAAAGAAACTTGGTTTTGCAGTATCGGAAATCCAAGGCACATCGCTGGTAAAGGCTAGAGAAACAAATGTGCTGGACAATATGATTGGCAAAGTAGCGGGTTTGACAATAGGTCAAAACTCCGAGTTACTTGGAAATTCTCAAGTTGTTTTAAGGGGAAGCGATATCAGAAGAGGTCAAAATGTACTATACGTAGTTGATGGTATTCCAATTAACTCAGATGCATACAATTTGTCGCCTGATGACATTGAAAAAGTGTCTGTTCTGATGGGTCCTGCGGCAGCTGCTCTGTATGGTTATCGCGGACAGAACGGTGCAATCGTTATAACAACCAAGAGGGGTTCCAAATCTGGTGTTACAGTTGAAGTGAATACTTCTACCATCACGGAAAACGGATTTCTTACTATTCCAAAAGTTCAGGATGAATATGGACCCGGCGACCATGGTCAGTATGGTTTCGTTGATGGTTTGGGTGGTGGAAACAATGACGGTGACTACGACGTTTGGGGCCCTAAGCTCAATGGTCAGTTAATCGCACAGTACGATAGCCCTGTTGATCCTGCAACAGGAAAAAAAATACCTACTCCGTTTATTGCCCGCGGTAAGAATAACCTGCAGAGGTTCTTGCAGCCTGGTCTTTTGAATACCAATAACTTTAGCATTTCATCTTCTTCAGATAAATCAGATATACGATTTTCATTTAGCAATCTAAATCAACGCGGTATCGTTCCCAATACCGGATTAAACAGCAACACTTTTAATATCACTGGATCTACACGTTTAAACAATCGTTTTAAATTTAATGCTTCAATTAATTACAACAGGCAGTCAACTGAAAATATAAATGATGTGGTTTATGGTCCTAATTCTCTTATTTACAACATTATCATATGGCAAGGAGCTGATTGGGACGTAAATGCTGATGATATTCGTGGAATTTGGCAACCCGGAAAGGAGGGTGTTCAGTCAATCCACTCGGAATATAAGCGATATCAAAATCCTTGGCTGGTAGCTTATAAATGGCTACGCGGGCATTATAAAAATGATTTGTATGGTTACACTTCACTTGAATGGGATATTAACGATGACCTCAATTTATTGGTTCGTTCTTCTGCTACTACTTATGATATTTTGAGAACTGAAAAGATGCCGTTCAGTGCCCACCCCTATGGTAGGGAAGAAAATCGCGGCGATTACCGTGAAGACAGAAGAGCATTGTTTGAAATGAACAACGAATTTTTGTTCAATTACAATAAAAAAGTATCCCGTCTTGACGTACACGCTTCATTGGGTGGCAACCGCAGAGACTTTACATACAACAGCTCTTGGGCTACCACGGATTATTTGAATGTGCCTGAAGTTTACAACTTCGCAAATAGCTCAAATCCTGTTAGGGTGTTCAATTTTAATTCAAGAATGGCGGTTAATTCTCTTTACGCCTTGGCTGATGTTGGATCAAAATCGTTGTTTGTAAACTTGGGAGTGAGAATGGATCAACTTTCCACGCTCCCTTCCGGAAACAATTCATTTTTATACCCCTCTGCATCACTGTCGTTTCTACCCACAGATTTGTTTAAGAATATCAAGTCCAAAACGTTGAATTTTTGGAAATTAAGGGCATCCTTCGCGCAAGTTAAAGGTGGTTTGACCGCGCCTACCATTTCACAGGCTGGTAATTCACTATCATATGGTTCTAACTACAACAGCCCTTATGATGGCCCTGCTTACATAAACAGCGGTATTTATAACACCCCTCTATTATACAATGGCCGTCCTTCTGCCAACTTTACCAACGTACTACCCAATTCAAGTTTACAGCCTTTTAACAGAACTGATATTGAATTTGGAACTGAATTAAGAATGTTCAAAAACAGATTGAGTGTTGAGGCTACTTATTATGTTTATAACGATGGTCCTGGCATTTTCCAAAGAACCATTTCCGAAGCTACCGGCTACACCAATCAGATTGTAAACGGTATTGAAACACAGCGTAAAGGCTGGGAAGTGAGCTTCAAAGGCGATTTTATCAAGGCTAGAAAGGCCAATGGCATCTCATGGGACGGTATGTTGAACCTTTCACGCTACAGAGAATACCTGACCGGCATATACAATGGTGTTGACAAAATAGCATCTAACTATTTCGTAAGCGATAACTCAGCTAACCGTTTTCTGAAAGTTGGTGACCGTATTGATGCACTATACACAGGAGGCTTTGCCCGCACACCAGATGGCAAGCTCATTAATGATGCAGGCGGCCGTCCTATTGTACTTCCTAAAGGTCAATTCCAGGGCTACACCTTGCCTGATTTGGTAATCGGATTCTACAACAAGATTAACTACAAAAACTGGTCATTGGGAATTCAGCTGGACGGAAGAATTGGTGGTTTGATTGTAAACCAGATTCAGCGTCAGACATTCCGTGGTGGAAGACACATTGAAACTGTACAAGACAACATTACAGATGCCAACGGAAATTCAATGGCAAGTGCCCGCGAAGCAGATACAAAGGGTGAGAAAACCTGGTTGGGTGAAGGTGTGCAGGTTGCATCAGGTACCGTAAAGTTTGATCCTGAAACAGGTGAAATTATTAACTACGGTGAACTGACCTTCATAGACAATGCTACAAAAACCTACTTGCAGGATTACATAAGCCGTTACTATGGCCAGTTTGAAGCAAACATCGTGAAGAAGGATTTTATGAAGTTGAGAGAGATTATACTTACATACAATATGCCTGCAAAAATGCTGGGTAAAACCTTCAAAGGTGCTTCGGTTTCATTCGTTGCAAGAAATGCACTTTTCTTCGCGAAAGGCCTGAAAGACCTGGATTTGGATCAGTTCCCAGGAATGACCGGTTACTCTGCCCTCCAGACACCTACCATGAGAAGGTATGGTATCAACATTAATTTTACCTTCTAATAATTAAGATAATAAACATCATGAAAAAAATAATTTTTGCCCTTACCATTACAGGTATGCTGGCTGCAATGACAGGTTGTAAAATAGATGGTTTGGACAGCGATCCCAATCGTCCTACCCAGGTAACTCCTGATTTGGTATTGAACGGCATTTGCTTCAACATAAATCAAAGACCCTGGGGCACAGAAGCAAGGATTTGTCAATACAACCTTTGTAACTATAACTACTATGGTAACAATGAATATAACTGGGGTGGTGCTCCCTGGTCATATACAACTTTGAAAAATGTCATTAAGATGGAGGAAGAGGCCACCCGTATCGGAAATCCTGAGGTGAATCCATATTCTGCAATGGGTAAATTTTTCCGCGCATATCTCTACTATCAAATGACCATGCTTTCCGGAGATGTTCCCATGAATGAAGCATTGAATAAAACCAATTATTTGCCCAAATACGACACGCAAAAAGAGGTATTTATTCAAATCTTGAAATGGCTGGAAGAAGCTAATACTGACATGACTTCCTTGATCACCAGCGGTAATAGCTCTTTTTCTGGAGATATTTACTATGGCAATAATCTTACTTCTTGGCAGAAACTAAACAACACATTTGCACTGCGGGTATTAATTGCATTGAGTAAAAAAGATGCTGATGCGGATTTGGATATCAAAAACAAATTCAAGGCCATTATCTCTAATCCAGCAAAATATCCTGTTTTTACTTCTAATGCCGACAATTTCCAGTTTGTTTATAACACTACATTGAATAAATATCCTGTTAGCCCTGACAATTATGGTTTTGACGCCCTTCGCTACAATATGTCGTCGACCAATTTGTCATTGCTTTCTGCCTACAAAGATCCTCGCGTATTCCTGATTGCAGAAGCGGCAGGTTCTAAATTGAAGGCAGGCTTGACTTACACGGATTTCGATGCTTATGTAGGTGCTGATGCAAACCAGGATTTGGCTGATATGTCTACCAAAATGCAAACTGTAAACGGAGGCGTATTCCTGAACGGTGAATATTCTCTGTATAGCAGATATCGCTGGTACCGTACATTCAACGCAGAGCCTTGCATTCAGGTTGGATACTCTGAAATGTGTTTCAACATTGCTGAAGCGGCCAACCGTGGATGGGTGTCTGAAGATGCGGCAACCTGGTACGAAAAAGGGGTTAATGCAAGCTTTGGTTTTTATGGAATTTCCAATGGCTCCGTTAACTTCTATTCTTTCAAAAATGGCGGCACTCCAACCAACACTGCCGACTACATTTCTAACACGTATAATTTTGACCAAACTGCTTATTTTAATCAACCTTTGGTTAAATACGCTGGTGGCACTAACGGTCTTAAACAAATTATTTCTCAAAAATATCTTTCATTCTTTCAAAATAGCGGGATGGAAGGCTATTACAATTTCCGCAGAACAGGTTTCCCAAATTTCAGTTCCAATGGTCCGGGAACTGGAAATAGCGGTTTGATTCCAAAAAGATATCAGTATCCCACCAGCGAGAGAACCAATAACAATGCCAACTGGCAGGCTGCTACAGCCAGACAGTTTGGTGGTTCTGATGATATCAATGCGGAAATGTGGATTTTAAAATAATTATATAATAGTATAATTGGTTTTTTTGGAAAAAGTGGGGGGTTAACAGCCTCCCATTTTTTTTAATAATATGGTTAAATAAAAACACAGTTTCCTATTAATAGGTTTAAATTTGGAACTTATAAAAATAAAATAATCAAAAAATGAATAATAATACTGAAATAGTTCAATTGATAAAGCAACTTTATGTTGAGAAAGGCTCACTTCATTATGGTGAGGATGTAACACAAACAGAGCATGCCATGCAATGCTGGCTGCTCGCCAAACAGAGCAATTCTTCGCTGGATTTGAGGGTTGCGGCATTTCTGCACGATGTTGGTCATTTGTATCATTCTGATAAGGAAGACCTCGAAACAGATTTAAAGCATGAAATTATAGGAGAGAATTTACTAAAAAAATGGGGTTTTAATGATAAAATAGCTACGCTTGTATCGTCACATGTTTGGGCAAAAAGATACCTGGTAACATGCGAACCGGAATATGCTAAGCTTTTGTCTGATGCGAGCATCACGAGTTTAATGAAACAAGGTGGTTTAATGGATGAATCAGAGCTTTTGCAGTGCGAGCAAAAAGCGTATTTCAGCGAATGTATTCAGCTGAGAAGGTGGGATGATGCGGGCAAGCTTGATTTGATGGAATCAGAAATCAGGCCTGATGTGTGGGAAGATATTGCCAGTGCTTTGCAGGAATCTTCCAATAATTGAATAAATTATAAATTAGCGATTGTCTCTTCGGCCATGCCCCAGCCAAGTGTCATTCCTGCTCCACCCGGTCCGTTTGCCAAAAATACACCATCTTCAATTTCAGCAAACCATTCGCCTTTTCCATTGGTCATTTTAAGGTATTGCCCCGTCCATCTTTGACTAATCTTGAAGGTTTCCGGCTTAATGAGTTCAAACATATAGTCCATAATTAGGTCATCTATGTTATCTTCTCTGAAAGGTTCGTGATAATTGCCATAGTGGTGAGAATCGCCAATGGTTAACTGACCGGTGTGATTTTGTGAAATTAAAAGATGAATGCCATTTTCGATCAAAGCAGGGTACTGCTGCAAGCAAAGATCATTATAGTCTGGGAGTGATTCGCAAACCTTATAAGCGGGATAATGCAGAAAACTGAGGCCGCCGCATATAGAAGGGATATTTGAAGAGATGGGCGTGGTTCTGAACATATTCAATGAAGAAATAGTAATAGGCGCTGCATTGAATATATCTGCATACAGCAGTTGGGTTTCATAGCCGCTGGCCAGTATACATATATCGGCTTCAAATATAGCTCCTGTATGTGTCGCAACCTTGCCTGGCGAGCAAGTCGTGATTGCGGTATTGAAATGAAAATTTATCGTGTAATTTGCGCTGAGATATACAGGTATTTGGCGAATCGCTTCTCTGGATTCCACAACCATTTCAGTATTGCTGAATATAGCACCAACAGCATTAGGGCTGGCATGGGGTATTTTTTCCATCAATTGTTGCCTGTTAAATAATGACAAACCATCCCTGTTTTTATTTTCGGACTGATAAAATTGTTCAGCCAATTCTATTTCTAATTCGTTTTGTAAAATCTGAATGGAACCATTGTTGCTAAACCAAATATTGGCTTTATGGCAGATTTCAAGCCAGATTTCACGCGTTCGCATGGCTCTTTGTAAATATCCGCTGCTGTTTTGACCAATAGGCCAGATCATCCCGAAATTCCGTATGGAAGAACCTTGAGCCTGTTGTGAACGCTCAAAAACAGTTACTTCATAACCTTTTTCTGCCAGTGCCTTGGCATAGGCTAAACCTAAAATACCCGCACCTATAATATTTGCTTTTTTTGTCATTCAATACTTTTATTTATTTTATAGATTCTAATCATACTGTACGCGCTGATGCATGCGGTAAGGAAACCTGCAAGCAGCAGCAATTTAGTGAAGATCTCATGCCAGTTTATATGGCTAAATTTGCCAAATATCAAAAACAACATTATGCAAAAAGATGCAATATATCCGGCAGCATCGGCGGTATACATTAGAAAACCTGCATTTGCCTGTGTTTTGGTAAACCCAATTATTCTGTCCATGAGGCTGATGTTTATCAGTATGTAACCACAATATAATCCAAGCCCGCTGAAAAGGAAGAAAGTAACTCCTGAACATAACTGTGAATGATACAGCAATGTGCACGTAATATTTAACACTGAGCCTATAAAACATACCATAAAAATTGTTAAAATAGCCTTATAATGATTTTTTATTACAGTGAGAAAAGGAATACTTAAAATGAGGAATAATGATAGTATTGTTTCAATTGAGGCAATGCTATTTGCTGAATAGATATGGTCTCCTTGCAAAATTTCTGCCGTAAAATTATCCCTGATATCTCTTAAAATGGTAAAAATACTGTACATAATAATGGCAGGTACAACAATAGATGCGTTGGCCAGGAATGCAGCTTTTCTTTCTTCTTTTGAAAGGCTTTTTCGCTTGGTGTTTCTCAATTCATCTTCTGCATCCGGTGGTGGCATTGTTTTTAGGAAATATGACAATAAGAAGGCTGTAATATTTGCACCCAATGCTATTAAGCCCAGTGTTAGTTGAATATTTAAATGCAAATGGGTTTGAATATTTATTGCCAGAAATTTAACAAAACCAGAAGAAAAAATGAATGTACAAGCCAAAATAGAACCAATTAATTCGGTAAAGTTTCGACCTTCAGCATAACTAAAAACAATGCCCCAGACCAGGCCCAATGGAAAACCGTTAATAAAAAATAATAGTGGCCAAATGTAGTGGGGGGTAATGTTTAAAAAAAACAAGGGCAATGAAGCCGTAATAAGGCAGAGATGCAAATAAGTTACACGTTTTTCTTTATTCAGGTTTCCAATAAAAGAAATGCCGAAAAATTTGCTCATCAAGTAGCCGGCAAGCTGAGAAAGAACCAGCCAGTTTTTTATGTTAATTCCGCCCAGTTGCTCATGAAAAATAAATCCCGTAAAAGGTTTTCTGATGGCATACATGCACGTGTATACTGCAAAACAGATAAATCCTATATAAATTGAGTTTAATAATTTATTTTTATGCATTTACAGCGGTTCTATTGT
>RGEC01000102.1 GCA_009918425.1 Bacteroidota bacterium | reverse complement strand
ATTCCATGGCTTCGGGGTGGTCGAGGTCGAGACACACCATTTTTGCAGCACGGCGGGTAGTACCACCGCTCTTGATAGCGCCTGCGGCACGGTCACCAATTTTGAGGAAGCTGATAAGACCGCTGCTGGTTCCGCCACCGGAGAGCTTTTCTCCGGCACCGCGGATGCGGCTGAAGTTGGTTCCCACGCCTGAACCGTATTTGAAGATACGGGCTTCACGTACCCAAAGGTCCATGATGCCACCTTCGTTCACCAGGTCATCATCCACTGAAAGGATAAAGCAGGCATGGGGCTGAGGACGCTCGTATGCCGAAGTGCTCTTCATGAGTTTTTCGGTTTCAGGATCTACGTAGTAGTGACCTTGTGGCTTACCGGCGATAGCGTAACTGCTGTACAAGCCAGTGTTGAACCACTGGGGGCTGTTGGGCGCAGATTCCTGGTTGAGCATGGAGTAAACCAGCTCTTCGTAGAAAACCTGTGCATCGCTGGTAGAGGCGAAGTAGTTGTACTTCTCTCCCCATTGTCTCCAGCAGTTGGCCAGACGGTGCACTACCTGCTTCACGCTGGTTTCGCTGCCCAGACTGCCATCAGGCTGTGGTACGCCGGCTTTACGGAAATACTTTTGCGCAAGAATATCGGTTGCTACCTGGCTCCACCCCGCCGGAACCTCTACATTCTTTAATTCGAACACCACGCTTCCGTCGGGTTTTTTAATGACCGAGGTACGGTGGTCGTATGTAAATTGGTCGAAGGGACTTACACCCTCTACAGTGTTCTGCCTCTTAAACTCGAGGCCCTTGGTGTTTACGGTAGTTTCTTGCGTCATATTTATTTCTGTTAAAAAGGGGTTGTGTTTACCGAGCGTGTTTTTCAAAACGGTCGGGAGTTCAAAAGTATTTTATATGATTCTGCATTTCCGAATCGGCTTTTCCACAGGTTTGGCGGAAAGCCATATTTTATATGGACTTTAGCTTGTTGAAAAAGCGTGTATGCCATGCTGTAATGGCTTTTTAGGCACATTGCAATTCTCAAACCCTTGCGAGGTAAAGAGAAATGCGTTTTTAGGAGAAGCGCTGCAATCTCAACCATAAATTTACGAAAGATAAATGGAAAATCCAAACAAAATGGTGATAAACAGCAGTTTTAAGCCGTTGGCAGGGAGGTTGTCATATTTTCTGTGTTTCTTTGCAATGCATGCACAAAATTCAATCGTGGCTGGTTTCTAGACATAAGGCAGGTATAAAAACGCTGGCTGTGTTGTTCGATCCGGATGATGATGCCGATTTGCGGGGCGCTGTGGCGCAGCATGCATTGCGCTGTGGGATAGATTTGTTTCTGGTAGGTGGCAGTTTGCTCACCGAGGGCAACACCTATCGTTGTGTAGATGAGTTGAAGCAGAAGGGAGCAGGGCAGGTAGTTTTGTTTCCCGGAAACGAGATACAGGTGGTTTCCAATGCAGATGCGATATTGTTTATGTCATTAATATCAGGTCGCAACCCCGAGTACCTGATTGCAAAGCAGGTTGCGGCAGCACCGTTCATACGCAGGTCAGAATTGGAAACTATACCTACGGGATATTTACTAATTGAGGGTGGAAAAATGACCGCAGCTCATTATGTAAGTCAGACCATGCCCATACCGGCAGACAAGCCTGAAATTGCAGCTACCACTGTGCTGGCGGGTGCTATGCTAGGTATGAAGGCTATGTATTTGGATGCCGGAAGTGGGGCTTCCCGCAGGGTTTCACCTGATATGATTGCTGCTGTTCGCCATATCTTCGATGGTGTGCTTATTATAGGTGGTGGAATAAGGGATGCCGAAGCCGCTGAAACTGCCTGGAATGCCGGTGCAGATGTGGTTGTAGTTGGTAATGCTGCATTCGAAAACCCGGATTCGGTACGGGAAATCGCAGAGGTGTTAAATAAAATGAACAGCTCAAAAGTGTCTATGTCTTAAATTATTGACGTATAAGTGTATGTTTTTGTATCCATTCAAAACAATTTGGCTTAAAACCAGCGCTGATAGGGCAGTTATTGCCGATAAAATCATTCAACAAACCTACTTGAGTGACGCAGGGTACCGCAAAACAGACAATCTTACCAAATTTTTTTACGGTCTGGCCAATGAAAATGAGTTTGTGCTGGAGAATATAGGAAACAAGCGCATTCCCTCTTTTTACGAGGGTGATATTCTGGGAGTGGGAGAAGAAACCTATGTAAAGGTTCGTATGGGTGCTATTAAACACATCCGTATATATATTTTATACCTGCTTTTATTGGCAACAGGCCTGGTTTTTTGGCTAAGGGGTATGCTGGGAATGGACTTGGTAGACAACCAAATTATGTTGGTGTTTAGTTCCATTTTGCTTTTATTACTTGGCTATGGTTATTATTTCATCCGGCAGTTTCAGCGTAAACTGACATCAGGCATTGATTTTTTCAGGGGACTATTATCGGCAGATAATATTACCGCAGATGAAGTCCCTGCTATTTTTAAACGGTAAGCAAATCATGAAGAACGCATACTATATCATTTCGATTTTGTGTTTGGGGACATTGAATATTGCCAAGTCCCAGGATACAATCGTACTCAAAAACCAGTCTCGTGTGGTTTGTAGGGTCACACAGATTTACTCTGCAAGGATTGAATATCTGAAACCGGATGATACTGCACGAAAACAATACTATTCATATCTCAAGAGTGATGTAAAGGAAATTTTGTATGCAAACGGGGAAAGGGTGCAGATAGCGAATAATGCAGTTTCAGCGTCAACAAATGACACAACAAAAACAGCTGAGGAAAATTATCGACAGGGGTTTCAGGATGGCTATCAGTATTATCAGCCGGTAACCGAAAGGATTGTAGGGGCATCTGTTATTCTGGTGCCATTTGTTTCATTGCCGGGCTGTATTTATTATTCATTTACAAAGGTGAAGGAGAGAGAAGTTTTGTCTTATCGTTATCAAAAGAACACCAATGCAGACTACCGCAATGGTTATTTGGCCGGTGCTTCCAGACGGCGACGTGTTGAACGTGTTATATAATAATTTTTAAATTTATGAGAGGTTACGTTATTCCGATGTGTTGTATGCTTTTGGTATCGGCCGGCTCCGCAATTGCACAGGATACTATTGTTCTTAGAAACAACACCCGTGTGGTTTGCACGGTTACCAAAATATATCCGGAGCGAATTGAATACTTGAATTTCGGAGATTCTGTAAAGAAACAGTTTTATTCCTACCGTAAAAGTGATGTGCTAATGTTGAAATATGCAGGTGGGAAGACCGATACATTCAACAATACAGCTATCATTCCTGATTGGGGGGATACTAGTGCTTCAGCGAAAGAGAAGTATGTGCAGGGTTTTGAAGACGGGCTTGCCCGTTACAAACCAACTGAAGAGCGTTGGGCCGGTGTTGGTGCCGGTTTTGGCACATTCCTGCTCCCTTATGGTGCCATTATTGTTCCTATTGTTTATTCAGTGTCTAAGGTCCCTGCTAAACAAATACAGGACATAAAATTTGTGCAGAACAACCAGGAATCTTACCGCAAGGGCTATATGGATGGAGCCACCAAAAGGCGCAGGCGTGCTGTATGGAGTGCTTATGGCATAACCACAGGAACCTGTGCAGCAGCTTTGGCAGGATTGTTTATCTTGGTTTTTTATTGACGTGCAAATTGCCTATTTTAGTATTTCTCCAAGATCCTTTTCCCAGCTTTTAACCGGCGTTTCCACAATCTGCCCCAGCAGCTTTCCATTTTTGAAAACAAAAACCGTAGGTACCCTTGTGACGGTTTGTAATGACGCAAAGTCTTTATCTACGGGCTTTTTTTCTTTATTGACTTTGTAATAGCCAAACATCTCTGCTTTAGCTCCCACAATATCCAACACCTTGCAAATTCTTGGCAATTCGCGTCGGGTATCACTGCACCAGTTGCCGCCAATTACTTGCACAGAGATAGAGTCATTCCATCGGCTTTTAAGTTCGGCCATTACAGCTTTGTCAGGCTTATAGTTGCTGAATTCTGTCGTGATGCTTTCCGCAAATTTTTCGGCATTCGCTTTTTGCAGCGAATCTGAAGATTGTAAATCCGGCTGAATTGCGGCAATGAGTTTTTCCCGGTTGGCATTTTGAGATGACATGTTATAATGTTTAGGCTTTGAGCAGTATCGGGCTGTTCCCAGCAAGGCAAACAGCAGCATGAGTGTTTTCATGCTACAAAATTAGCGCCTTACACCGCAATGCGGGCTAAAAATTGTAGCTTTGCCGGGCAATTTATGGGCATTACGGTATCGTCGCTGAAGGAGCCTATTTCCGCTGAACTGGAGCTGTTTGAAAAACAATTCCGTGGAAGTATGAAAACTTCAGTGCCACTGCTGGATACCATCATGAACTACATTGTTCGCCGAAAAGGAAAGCAGGTGAGGCCCATGTTTGTTCTCTACAGCACTTCGCTTTTTTCGGAAATCGGAGAGAGAACGTATCGCGGCGCTGCCCTTGTTGAGCTGTTGCATACTGCCACCCTGGTGCATGATGATGTTGTGGATGACAGTTATGAAAGACGCGGTTTTTTTAGTATAAATGCTTTGTGGAAGAACAAAATTGCCGTACTGGTGGGCGATTTCTTGCTGTCCAAAGGGCTGTTGCTTTCGGTGGAACATAAGGATTACGATTTGCTGGAAATCGTGTCTAATGCGGTGCGTGAAATGAGTGAAGGTGAATTATTACAGCTGGAACGCTCAAGGTTTATGGATGTTACAGAGGAGGTGTATTTTGAGATTATTCGCAAAAAAACCGCCAGCCTGATTGCTTCCTGCTGTGCCATTGGTGCCGCTTCTGCAGGGCAGTCTGCTGAGACAATTGAAGACATGCGCCGTTTTGGGGAGCTCATAGGGCTTGCTTTCCAGATTCGCGATGACCTTTTTGATTTTGGTGACAACAAATCCGGCAAACCTGCAGGCATTGACATCAAAGAGAAAAAACTCACACTTCCCGTTATCTATGCATTTTCCAAAGCTTCGGGCAGTAAGGTCCGCAGTATCAAAAGCCTGATAAGAAGCAAAACACCTGATAAACAGAAAATCCGTGAAGTGGTGGCATTTATAGAGGAAAATGGTGGACTTAATTATGCGCGTGAACGCATGTATGCCTTGCGGGATGAGGCTTTCGGTATACTGGACAGGGTAGCGCAACCTTCGGCAAACCGAGAACATTTGCGAAATCTGGTTACTTTTGTAATCGAAAGAGAAAACTAAAAATGAAAGCCATTATACAGGGACAGGAAACGGTACTTCAGCAGATTGACGGGGTATGGACACCCGAAAAAAACCCGGAGGCTACAGTTTCCGTACTTCCCGATGGCCGCTTACTTCTGCATGTAAGTAACAAGGTATTTACGGCCAGGCTGATGGATATAAACAGGGTCGAAAAAACCCTCATACTTTCGCTGAACGGCAAATCAGTTTCGGTGACCCTGAAAGAGCCACTGGATGATCTTTTGCATTCCATGGGACTGGATAAAATGGCTGTTGCGAAGGTTTCTCATGTAAAAGCGCCCATGCCCGGACTGGTCCTGAATGTGCTGGTGCAGCCTGGCGATGAGGTGAAAAAAGGCGATAAACTGTTGGTGCTGGAAGCCATGAAAATGGAAAATATCATCAAAGCAGCCGGCGATGGCAAAGTAGCCCGCATCGCGGTAGACAAAGGTCAGGCGGTGGATAAAAACCAGATACTGATTGAATTTGAATGAAGGTCCGCAGAGGCGGATAATGATTCGCCGGTACCTTGGCAATCTAAGTTCTGTCTGTGCCTGAATAAGGCTGACCGTTTTAGGTTTGTGATTTATAAACCCGGGTGGCGAGCTGATCAGAACTTTTCCATTAAACAAATCAACCAATAAACAAACCAACCTCCTTACTTTGCGAACGGAATGCAGATTGGGGCACCCAGACATATTGCAGAAAAAGTGTTTTACGGTGTATTGCTGGTTTATCTCGTTGTAGGGCTCATCAACCTAGACGTTATTCCCATTCCCTGGCTGGATGAGGCGGCTTGCCTGGAGCCCGCGGTGTTGTGGAAACGCACCGGCAGTTACATCAGCAAGGCCTGGCCAACCCCCGGAACAGAAGATATTTTTTTGAGTTATCCTCCCGGTATAATGATGCTGCATCGCCTTACCCTTGGCATTTTCCCCTGCGAAGTGTTTTGGGTGCGGCTGCCTTTTCTGTTGCTGCATGTGGGCGCAATTTGGCTGTTATTCAGGGTTTTTATACGCAACCAGCAGATAGATAGCCGCTGGGCCGCTTTGTTGTGCCTCTATTTTTTATTTGATAAGGCTGTTTTTGAAATCAGCCGGTCGGTGCGAGGCGAGGTTATTGAAGTGGCACTGCTGGTGGCGTGGATGGCTGTTTATACCCGCGTAAAGCCCATGCGAAAAGGTTTGCAGACATTGATTCTGGGTTTGCTTTGCGGAGCCATGTTACTAACCCACCTAAAGCTATGGCCTGTGGTTGCGGTATTGTCTGTGTGGTATGTTTGGCAGGAATTTACGGTGCCAAAGTTGATAGGCTATGCTGCAGGTTTGTTAGTGCTGCCCTTGTGTTTTCTTATTTTCATAGATTTTCGGATTGCTGAACTGTATGCGCAGCTGTTTCAGCACAGCATGGAACATACAGCCGGTGGTGGTTTGCACATTCGTATTTATAATTATTTCATAGGTCGGTTTTATCCTGTGTACAAGGAACAACCCTGGCTGCCGTTGTTGCATGGATGGGTTACCTGGCTGGCCTGGAAGCAGTTCAGGTTGCAACCCAAGAACGCGCTGCCCGCTGCAGTATGGTTAATAGCAGGCTTAGTATGGCTGTTGTTTTTGGGTCCGTATTACCGCTATTTTTTGCCCATGTATGTCGTGGGCCTATGGGTTGTGGCTTCGCATATAGCCGATAAGTGTCCGGCATTTCCCAATCTCAAAAAATGGTATTGGTGGCCTGTGATAGGCATGATGTTGTTCCCTTTTGTAAGCCGACATGCACTGGGTATCATTCAGCGCCCTGAGCGCGACCCCAAGTCCTGTGTGGCGTTTTTGGAAACGCAAATGCCGGTTTCAGGGAGGGTTTTGCTGTATGGCAATGAAATCGGGTTGTATTATGCTGCAAAGCATTCTAACGTAGATTTTACGCATGTTACCTCACCCGATCATTTTGGTTTTGGTGAGTATGACAGCATTTATTACCTCACAGATGTGTTGCATCCTGAACTGGTGCTGAAAGCTACCTATAAACCCCAACAGCTGGCTTTGCCAGGTTGGATGTATGCACTGGGCAGAGGGGGAACATTTGCCAATATGCATATTTACGTTATTGGCAGTGAGGCAGAGTGGAAATCGGTGGCAACGCCGTTTTATGGGTGGGACTAATGGATATTGGTTTCAAGTAGGCGTGTGGTTGGTATCCTCGCCAACCATTTTATAACGGTTTGTCATTGTGCTGCCTTGTAGCCAGAGGGTTAAACTGCGGTCTATGGGTAAACACTTTTTATTTCCCCATTCCTTCCCCACATTTGCATTGTGAAATACCTGATGTTTCTTGCTGCGGCTTGCCTGTTGGCATGCAATGCCCCAAAACCAACAAAAATGACTGTTAAAAACCATAGCTTTTCCAATTATGAAGAGGTGAAACTCAAGCACCTGAGCCTCAATCTGAAGGTGGATTTCAGCAAAAAAGAACTCTGGGGTTCCGCTACGCTGCAAATTGAGAATACAGCCGGCGCTTCGCACATCATTTTGGACCACAAAACCCTAAATGTGGACCATGTGGCGGTTGACAACAAA
>RGEC01000101.1 GCA_009918425.1 Bacteroidota bacterium | reverse complement strand
GCTGTACTGCGGTAGCGGTGTAAAGGCTTTCAAAACCTTCGAGAATTTTACTGGCCGCAGATACCTTGTGCCCTTGGTAAGCCAGGTTGTCTTTTATACCAATAACAGCACCCGCCAGACGCCCGGCAGTTCCGGATTTTAATTTTTGGTCTATTTGTTCTGCCCGCTCCAGTGCTTCATCTGCCCATACTTCAAGAAATGCATTGAGTTGTTTGTTTTCTTCTATACAGGCAATATAATTCTTAACCAGCTGAACACAACTGGTTTTGCCGCTTAAGATGTCGGCCTGTATATCGGTAATGCGCCGGTAACTGCTCAAGCCTCTGACTTGTTCTTGTTGGGGTCTTCATCCATGCCTTTGCGAATCTCACTTTGCACATTGTTTTTGGCATCGTTGAATTCACGCACTCCACGGCCAAGACCACGCATCAGTTCCGGAATTTTTTTGCCACCAAACAACAACAACACAATCACCAGTACCAGAATGATTTCCTGTGCTCCCATACCCAAAAGAAGTATTGTATTCATGTTTGAAATTTTGTTCAAAGTTACCACTAAACCATGGCATTGTCAAAGAAAAACATATCACGCGACCTGTTTGCATGGCAACACAGCCTGTATGTATTATTTTTGCGCTGATAAATCATTATGGCAACCGTTAATGAAATGCTGGCCCAGTTAAAAGATCAACTGGAAAAAAACCTTACCCACACCCATCATGAATTTTCGCGCATTCGTGCAGGCAAAGCCAGTCCCAATATGCTGGACGGCGTTATGGTTGAATATTACGGAGCTCCAACCCCGCTGAATCAGGTGGCCAATGTGGGAACACCCGATGCCAGAACACTGGCCATTCAGCCCTGGGATAAATCGCTGATTCGCCCTATTGAAACCGCTATCATCAACAGCAACCTGGGTTTTGCGCCCCAGAACGATGGTGAGATGATTCGCATCAATGTTCCCGCACTTACTGAAGACCGAAGAAAAGACCTGGTGAAAATGGCCAAGGCAGAAGCTGAAAACAGTAAGGTAGGGATTCGAAACATCCGCAAAGATTTCATGGAAAAAGTAAAATCCATGCAGAAAGATGGTCTTAGCGAAGATGAGGCCCGCGGCGCAGAAGAAGACATTCAAAAAACCATTGACAACTTTATCAAAAAGACCGATGATGTGCTTTCAGATAAAGAAAAAGAGATTATGACCGTCTGAGGTCTGGTTTATTCAAAAACTGCCCATTCCCGAACTTTTCCGGCTTTTTCCAATAAGGCCTGCAGACTCTCAGCCATTACGGTAATGTGTCCCATTTTGCGGTGCGGCCTGATTTCGGTTTTATTATAAAGATGAACATATACACCGGGCTCTGATAGCAGCTGCTCGGTAAACTTAAGTTTATAAAAACCGTTTTGACCTTCCCCGCCAACGAGATTGATCATGGCTGCAGGCTGAACCATGTCTGTATTTCCCAGCGGCAACCCCAATAAAATGCGATTGAGTTGCTCAAACTGGCTTGTATAACTGCCTTCAATGGTGTGGTGACCGCTATTGTGGGGTCTGGGTGCAATTTCGTTTACCAGCACTTCTGCATTTTGGTTTACAAACAACTCAACGGCAAAAAGACCGGGAGACCGCAAGGCTTTCACGGCACGCATGGCAATGCTGCGGCAATCGGCTTCCAGGTCTGCGGTGGTTTCCGCCGGCGAAAAAAGAAATTCGACCAAGTTACTTTGCGGATTGAAATACATTTCAATAAGCGGATAGGCAACCACATTTCCATAGCGGTCTGCTGCCACGATGACAGAGTATTCTGTAATATTTGCGTGGAAATGCTCTACAACGCAAGGCCCGGGCGATTTAAAAACACCCGCTTCAATCTCCGTTTTGGCAACAATGTCAACGCCCTTACCGTCATAGCCACCTGTGCACTGCTTAATCACCACCTTTCCACCGGCAAAAGACTTCACGGACTCTGCCAGATTGGATGGGTTATCACATATCAAGAAGTCTGCGGTAGGAATTCCATGTTCACGATAAAACAATTTCTGTATGCCCTTGTCCTGAATTGTTTTCAGCGCACGGGCAGAGGGAATTACTGTTTTGCCCGATTCTTCAATTTCCAGAAGCGCATCGCTGTTGATATGTTCAATTTCGAAGGTCAGCACATCGCACCCTGAGGCCAGCTTCCGAATGCCTTCGGCATCCTTGAGACCACCTAGAATAACCTTGTCGGCAACGGAGGATGCCGGACAGTGTAAATCATTTTCCAGCACGGTATATTTTACATTCCAGGGTCGGGAAGCTTCTATAAGCATTTTGCCCAATTGACCGCCGCCAATTACACCGATTCTAATATCTGCAGGCAGTTTTACGCTTTTATTCATCTTCTGTTTCCTCCATGCTGAACAATGCTTTGTATTGTGTGCGGTATTTTTCGGGCTGAAAAGACTGCACTGCAAAGTTGTGGGCTGCGCGCGACATTTCCGCTTTTTCTTCAGCTGACAATCTGCAGTAATGATTCACTGCTTCCGCAAAAGCTTCGGGCTTAAGGGGGAGTTCCGCACCGGCACGGTTATCCTTTAACCCTTTCCAAGGGGTGTTTTCGCCTATAAAACATGGTAAACCATTAGCCAGCGCCTCGGCTATGGCATGACCAAAATTTTCCCCTTTGCTGCAAGACAGAAATAGGGTATGCTGTCGGTAATATTCTTTCATTTGCGCGGGTGGAACGGATATAACATGCTCAACTGTTATGTGTTTAGGCAGTTGATCTATTTCGTTCTGAAAAGTATTAAAGTATGCGTCATCCGAATAATCACCAATTACGGTTACCTTTTGTGGAACTGTCACAAGGGCCAGTGTCTTCAGCAGCATCAATGGATCTTTTTCGTTAGAAATACGGCCCACGGAAATTATTCTCAAGGGCTCCTCCTCTAAAGTTTGCGCTTCATATGAAGGAATACAAGCCGGTATATTGGCTGCTTCCAGAATTTTGGCGTTTTTACCCATTACTGAGCGAATCTCAGTAGTTTCATCGGGCTGCGTGCTTTGCCAGTCAATGTTATTGAACCATCCAAAAATGCGGGCCAGCGTAACAAAAATGTTTTTTTTCAGGGGCTTAACGCTCCGCGCACTTCGGTGTAGCATACCCCGTGGCGCTACCACCATTTTCCGGTGTTTGGAACGGTGCCACCATAGGATGGGATAAATGCTATAATTGAGAGAAAAAATTCCTTGTACATATAGCACAACGTCTTCGGTAACATGTACATCCAAAAGGCCGAAAATACGCTTTCTGGAGATCGTATCGCCGTCCAGGTAAATGACTTTTGCTTTGCCCTGCCAGTCGATCCATTCGTTTGTTTTAACATCAAGGGTTGCCACAGAACCATAATCCTGATTGCCGCAAATTATCCGAAAATCGTAATCGCTATGAAGCAGTTCTATAAGATTTACCAGTGAGCGCACGGGGCCACCGGCCCTGAAAGCGGGATCAAACCAATCGCAGACAATAACCACACCGGGTTTATCAGTCATGTATATTATGCTTATGTATCCAGTGCCCCAGAACTGCGAGGCTCCAGGCTTTGTGCCAATCGGAGTTCTCTTTTTGGTCCAGTCCGGCAATGAGCCCGTCTATGTAGGCAGTATTGAGGAACTCAGTGTTTTTAAGCAACTCCAGTTTTTCGGTGCAAAAAGGTTTCAGTTCTCGGCTCATCCATGCCTGCCAGGGGAAAGAGAAACCCATTTTGGGTCTGTCCCATATTTCACGCGGCAGTAAATCACCCATGGCGTCAATGAGCAGTTGCTTGGGTGTTTTTAGCGGCTTAAAATCATCGGGCATGGCAAGCATAAATTCTACCAGATCTTTGTCGAGAAAAGGTTCTCTGATTTCAAGGCTGTGTGCCATCCCCATCTGGTCTGCATCGCGCAGCAAAACATTTTCAAGATAGGTATTACATTCTGCAATAGTGATTTCCGATACCAGTTTAGGGCCAAAAGGATCATCGGTTTCGGTTTGAAAGTAGCGGTGATATTCCGCACCGGTCTGTTCCAGTTCCTGCAAATCCATAACCTGCCGGAAAACGGGATACATATGAGCCCAGTCCCAGGACGGCAGGCCGGCAAGCATTGAAAGTTTACGCGCAGCTTTGCTTTTGAACATTTTGGCGGGAAGCATTGCGGCACTTTTGCGCATTCCGATGGGCAGTTTTCCCAAAAAACGATATTTTTTCAATTGCTGCAGATAACCAAAAACAGGATATCCTCCGAACATCTCATCGCCACCGATACCGCTCAGGGCTACTGTAATCCCGGCTCGCTTGGTATATTTGGAAATAATATATGTATTTAAACCATCCATTCCGGGATGATCCATGGCATTGAGGGCTTCCGGAATATCGTGCAGAAACTCATCAGGACGCAGAAGGATAGGATGGTGGTCGGTTCGGTACTTGTCGGCAATCATTTCTGCAAAACGCTTTTCGCTGTATTCCTGTTCATCGAAATACACGTTAAAGGTTTTAACCTGGCGATCTGATAATTTGCTCATGGCAGCCACGACCGCTGAACTGTCTATACCACCGGAAAGGAAAGCCCCAAGGGGCACATCGCTCATCAGGCGTTTCTCAACAGCCTTGAATATGAGTTCGCGGGTTTGCTTGATAACTTTTTCATATGGTCCCGGAAGCGTGTATTTATCCCGGCAATCCTCCATGCGCCAGTAGTGGCGTACACCAAAACCCTTGTCATCTACAATCGCATAGGAACCGGCAGGAAGCATCTGCACACCGCTCAGCATGGTTTCGGGACTGTAAACGGTCTGGTATAGCAGGTAATTTCCCAGCGCCCTGCGGTTAATACGGGCTTTAAAATGTCCGGAGGCCAGTAATCCTTTTATTTCGCTGCTGAACAGCAGCATATCGCCACCACGGCAGAAATACAGGGGTTTCACACCCATGCGGTCTCGGGCCAGGATAAGTTGCTTTTTCTCGCGGTCCCAGATGGCAACGGCAAACATTCCATCTAGCATGGAAAAGGTCTGGGTTCCATGTTCCTCCAGCAGGGCCAGAATCACTTCCGTATCGGTTTCTGTGCGGTAAGGATACTTGCGGTGTGTAGCACGCAGGGTTTTGTAATTGTAAATTTCGCCGTTGTAGACGATGGTATAGCGACCGCTGGCAGAAGTCATGGGCTGCCGCCCTTCTTCGGAAAGATCTATGATACTGAGGCGACGGTGACCCAGTCCTATATTTTCCTCGGTAAAAATGCCGGTGGCATCAGGACCCCGATGAATCAGTGCATTATTCATGTGCACCAGCATGTCGGTTGCCCTAAATCTGTCTTTTAAACCAAAAATACCGTTAATCCCACACATTTATCTTTCCAATTGCGGTAATTTGCATGCTGATTGAACATTGTATTTGCCACGGACGGAATTTACCCTTTTGTGCTGGGAGGTATGCAAAAGCACGCTGCCTATATCATCAGAAACCTTGCAGGGACTGAGCACAAGTTGGATGTTATCATCCCCGACAACGGGGTGAAGGATGCCGAAGAGGCAAGTGCCCGTTTTTGGGGAAATGAGCGTCCTGACAACATCTGTTTTCATGTGATTCCGTATCCAAAATTGCCCCGTTTTCCGGGACATTATGTGATTGCAAGTTATTTGTACTCGCGTAGGATTACAAACTATTTTTCCCATAAAATATCAACCGCCGATATTCTGTTTGGGAAAGGGTATACGATGTGGCACTGGCTGGCCCGGCAAAGCAGGCCGCAAATACCTGTCATTGTTCAGTTACATGGCCTGGAAATGTTTCAGCCGGCTTTTGCTTTCAGGGAAATGCTTGATAAAATGCTGATGCGTATACCTGCTGTTCCCATCATTCGCCTCACCGATTATATTTTTTCTTACGGAGGTGGGGTCAAGGAAATTTTATTAAAGCAAGGAAGATCCGAAGAAGCCATATTCGAACAGTACGGTGCGGTAGATGATTTCTGGTTATACCCGGAACCGTCAAAAAAAGATAATGGCTTTATTCGGAAATTCCTTTTTGTGGCAAGGAACGAATACCGTAAAGGATATCACCTGTTGTATGAAACCCTTCAGGAACTGGTAACCGATAATGAAACATTTGAAATAGATATTGTGGGAGAATTGTCCGATAACCTGAAAATTGAAGATTTCCGCATTCGATATCACGGAAATTTGAGTGCTGAGTCACTAAAAGAGTTAAAGGAAAAATGTGAAGTTCTGCTTCTTCCCAGCCTGTCAGAAGGTTTTCCTACCATCATCATTGAATCTATGGCCAGGGGGTTGTGTGTGGCCGCCACCGGGGTTGGCGCTGTGCCCAAAGTTATTGATGAACATACAGGATGGTTACTGAAAACCGGCGATAGCCAATCCTTAAAAGACAGGATGAAAGCCATAATCAGAACTAATTCAGGGGTTCTTAGGCAAAAACAAATGGCTGCTTATGAGAAAAACAAATGGCTGCTTATGAGAAAGTATTGGACGATTTTCGATGGGAATCTACGGTAAATCAATTAGTTTCGCATTTGGAAACTGCTGCCCATGATTATAGGGAACGGATTGCTCGCCAACAGCCTCAGAAGTATTGACAAGGAAGATGTTGTGTTTTTCTGCTCAGGGGTTTCCAATTCCGGAGAAACCGATTCCTCTGCGTTTTTGAGAGAAAGCGCTCTGTTAAAATCTCAGGACCCCCATAAACTGTTGTGTTACTTTTCTACCGTAAGTATATTTAATCCCTGTAAACAAACCAGTCCCTATATTCTGCACAAATTCAGCATGGAAGCAGCAATACGGGAATTATTCCCTTCTCACATCATATTGCGGCTTCCCAATATGATGGGAGAAGGCGGTAACGGATCAAACTTATTTCCATATTTCCTAAAAAATATTGCAGAAGGCAAACAAGTAGGTGTTTTCGACAACACCCACCGCGAACTCCTGGAAGTTCAACTTTTGCCTGATATTGTCAATGCCCTGCTTGAAGCCAACTTCAGGGGAAGCATCAATGCAGGATTTGGAGATGCCCCAAAGGTCAAGGACATATACCTGCACATTTGCAGTTTGCTGGACACTGAGCCCAATATGAAAATAGAAAAAGGGGAAGACGCCTACGAAGTAGATTACTCCGTTTTTACCACCCTCATGAAAACCGCGGCTGTGGCACCTGCCGGATCGTGGCAGGACAGGGTGGAGCGCTATGTAAATTTATACAGAAGCCAATTTGTGTAAGGTGGCAGACCAGTTCTGGGTATCGTAAATCCCGGCAAGTTCAGCACTGAGTGCCCCCATTTCCAGAAGTTGCTCATCCCTCTTTTCCATCATGGCCTGCATGGCATTTTTTAATGATTCCAAATCGCCGTTTTTAAACAAAAACCCATTTCCCTGTGGCTTCAGAAAGGCATGGTGAGAATTCACCGCATCGCTTAAAATAAGGGGCATACCGGCTGCGGCAAATTCCTGTACCGCAACACCCCAGGGTTCAAACCGTGATGGTAAAACAAAAACATCCGTTTGTGAAATGAGGTATTCCATCTCATCGGGCTGAACAAAACCTAGGTGCCGTATGCCCGGGTATTGTACACGGTGTTCATAGAGAGGGCCCGTGCCTACACACCATAATTCCCACTGGTTAAATCCCCCTTTGTGAAGTGTTGTAAAAGCACGCCATAGAAGATCGTAGCCTTTTTGCGGAACGTATCTTGCCACTACCAAAAATCGATGTGGCCTATCATGAAATTTGGTTTTGGTGGCAATATCTCGGTAGCGCTGTAAATTTGTCACATAGAAGCCTGTGAATACGTTTTTGGGATTAAAACCCAGTTTAACAGCGTATTGTTTCTGTGGTTCGCCCGGTACCCAAC
>RGEC01000011.1 GCA_009918425.1 Bacteroidota bacterium | reverse complement strand
AACGCCCTTAAAGGCCTTTTGATTTTTTCCGCATCAGCCCTGACAAACGTTGCTTTTTCACAGATTCCTTCTGTGCTTCGTACACAGGTTGCCGGTGGCACTACCACCGATTATAACCTGAGTGATTTCGGACGCTTTAGGCAGGTTCGAATTCAAGCAACCTCCGGAGCGGCTTCAGGCCGAACCTGGTCATATGGTACGGGAACAGCTGTAAGTCCTTCGTTTACAAGAAACTGGAGGCCTGTAAGTGGCACCGGTACGCAGGTTCAAATACCCGGCTTTAACCAGTTGGTAATTCCTGCTACAGGAAATCCACCCGCCTATGGCTCTGCCACTACGAATGGTTCGGGTGGCGGTATCGATGGAACTTTGCCTGCTGTTACTTCATCAAGATATTATACTTTCAACATCAGTGAAAATTCCACAACAGGTACATCTGCAAACGAAAGTATGTCGATAATGGAAACGGGTTTTAATCCTGTTTCAATTACTTCCGTTTCTCCCAATACCACATCACCCGTGCCAAACAACAGCGTGCTTGTTACGATTACCACCTCCTCTGCACCGGCAACAGGGGAATTGTTGTATGTACGCTACAGCACATCGGCTTCATTTGCAACATCGGCAATTGCTCCGGTTACCATGTCAGGATCCACAGGAACTGCCATTTTACCATGCCAGTCTGCAGGTACAGTTGTTTATTATTATGCATTTTCTACCACGAAAACCAGTGCACAACTGTCTTCCGATGTAAGCACCGGTGGTCAAATCGCTTATGATCTGGCTACTTTGCAGATAAATAACAACGCAACTTCCAATTATTCATACACCGTAGTTTCCGGAAGCACATTCTCAGGTGTTTATAGCGTACCCAGCAGCTGTTACCCAACCCTTGCATCTTTTGTAAGTGCACTTAATGCAGGCTCTATTGCTGGGCCGGTAGATGTTTGGATTGAGCGCGGATATATAGAAACGGCTCCTGCTCTTGGTATTAACCTAACAGCAACAGGTACTTCTTCCAGCCCCATCCGTTTTTTAAGCAGGGGATCAGGGCCCAAGCCGCTTATAAATGCTGGTATCGGTTCAAATTCCTTAAACACGTCTTCTAGCACTGTGGATTTTATTTTAGGTATACATGGGGGAGATTTTATAACTATAGATGGTCTCAATTTCGCAGATTCAAACGCTTCTGGTGCTTCTCAGATGGAGGCTGGAATACTGGTTTTCAGGGCTTCTACCATCAATGCTTCTCAAAAGATTACCATTTCCAATTGCCGGGTTTGGTTCAGGAATCCAGTAATGTCCGCAGGCCCAACATTGTTTGAAAATGGAAACAAGGGTATTGCTTTTGTGGGTGCTGTAAATAATGCACTTACCACAACCACTGTTCCTGTAAACACTGCTGGCAGGTGTGAGAACATTACACTTGAGTCAGACACCGTTTTAAATGCATATACCGGTATTTTGGTTAGGTCCAGCAATGATGCTGCTTTTCCTTACACATTTATTGATCAGAATGTGACCATTGGTGGAAATACCTCTTCAAAAGGCTGTGTTATTACTGGTTTTGTTGAAAGCGGTATTAAAACATACAATATCAATAACCTAACGGTAAGTTTCAACAGAATTAACAATAACAATCAGTCCGGATACACCGGAATGCCTGCTAGTACTACTGTGAATGGAATTTGGTTTAGTGGTCAAGGGACCAACAATGTGTTTACCAGCTGTTTAAACAATATCATTACTGCCAGCAACACCCAAATTTCAGGATCAATAATGTATGGTATCAGAAGTGAATCCTTAAATGGGGGTCCTGAGTCCAGGATGTTGTTTAATGACAATACAATCACCGGTTTGTACAACTCGCTTGGATCTGTGAATGGTATAGTTGCTACCGCCTTCGTCAATAAAGGGTTACAGATTTTAAGAAACACTATAGACAAAGGCCGGTGCGCAAGTACTGTTACTACAGACCGATTTACTGCAATTGCTACGGGTAATTCCAGTGGTGCCAATGAAAAAACACTGGTGAGATTTAACACCATTCAAAGAGATACTGCTGCCAATGCATTTACGGCCATCAACTTTGCATCTACTTCTGGATGGGTTTACTTCAAAGGATATGAAATTTCCCGCAACACTATAGGCGGTCACGCGGTGGCTGACGGTATAGTGATACAGAATATTGGTACAAATTCGTATGGGATAATAAATAGTTCATCAGCTCGGCTATATTGGGTTGACAGTAACAGTATTATTGGATTTTATTTCGGTTCCGGAAGCTCCGGTACTTCCACAATCTGGGGCTATTATGATTTTGGATCACCGGCTAATGGTATGCGCTACTTGCGAGGCAATACAATTTCAAAAATCTTTGGCCCCAACACTATAAGTGTTTCCAATTCAGTAATTGGACTCCAATATGCTACTGCTAGTACGGATAATGCCAGAATTAGCCAAAATATCATTAGCAGGATTTCCGGCTTTACTTCCATAAAAGGTCTGTATACAGGGTATGGTGATTTAATCGAAATTGACAATAACATTATTGATTCATTTTATACAACCAATGCGAGTGTGGCTTCCACTGCCATAGGTATAGACCATTCGGCCAGCGGTGGTGATTCAACCATTATTCGCAGCAATATAGTAAGCAGAGTTGTAACCCAATCTTCATCTACGAGCGCAAGTATTGCTACAGGGATGAATCTTGGAAGTTCTGCAGCGTATAAAATCTATACCTTTAATAATGTTATCACTGATATCAGCAACCAGAGTTCATCAGGATATGCAAGGGGTCTCAATATTCCGGGTACTACCACAACTTTTCAATATGTGTGGAACAACAGAATAGGTAACATTTCCGCCCCTTCAAATTCTGTTTCAACGGTGTCAGCTACTGGTATTGAAGTTAATGGCGGTGGATCTGCTGCTGTCCCAATGCGAATCTTCAACAATACCATTTATTTAAATACAAGCGGTTCAAATTCAGCTTTTAGTACTGCAGCCTTATTGATTAGCGGTTCCACCACATTTTATGCGGATATTTTTAACAACATTCTATATAATACGTCTACACCCGGAAGTGCAGCAACAGCATTTTCGGCCGCTATTTGGAAAACAACTACCGGTATTACCAATACCTACTATACCAATAGATGTAACAACAACCTGTTCTTTACCAATGCCAGTGTAAAAACAAAATATCCGGTGTACAGAAACAATGTTGATGGGATTACGGATTCAACCTTATGTCAGTTCACGGCACGGCTGGCTGCTCCCAGAGAGTTGAACAGTGCACAGGCTTCGGTTAGCTTCCTTTCTACCTCTGGCACATCGCCCAACTTCTTGCTGGTTAATCAGTCTGTATCTACCTTTGCTGAAGGCGGTGGTTTTAATCGCCTTGACTTTCTGGTTCCAGACGTGCAAGGTCAGACTCGTAACCTGATAACCCCTGATATCGGTGCTGATGAGTTTTCAGGATTGGCTCCTTCGGTTTCAACCGCTTCTTATACCGCAAGTGTTACGCAAAATACTGCAACGGTCAATCCGGGTGTCAGAGATGCAGTTATTATCGCACCTGCTCTCACCCTAAGCTCTCTTAGTAGTTCTGCTCCTGCTAATATCAACCGCTTGCGTTTCAGTACCACAGGTACCACTAGTCCTAGCACCAGCATTGATACGGCCAAACTTTGGTTTAATACAACCTCAGGCACGACCGCAGTTACTCCTGTTTTGCTGGGCACCGTAGTAAACCCCAATGGGGGATTTGCCTTTAATATTTCCGAAAGGGTAGCCTGTGCAGGTACTGTAAACTTTTTGGTCACGTACGGTGTTAAATGTCCAGGTGCAGGTACGTTTGTGCTGGATTGCCAACTGGATTCGGTTTACATCAGTGGTGTAGGCTCTGCGGTTACAACAACAGTGGGTGCACCAACAGGTACACGCAGCATAAATACAGTGGGTGCTGGCATGTCCGGTACCTACACGGTTGGTGGTACAACCCCTAACTATGCTACACTGGCTTTAGCTGTTACTGATGTAAACGCGAGGGGTTTATCAGGCCCTGTTATACTTGAGGTGCGCAATGGCCACACCGAGAGGGCAGCTGCAGCCACAGGTATTACTTTGGATGTAAACCCCCCCTTGGCTTGCGGTGCAACAAGACCTAACAAAAACAACACCCTCACCATTCGCCGTGCCTCGGGCTCCGGTTCCGTGCCAATCATCTATGCCGGAACAGGCGTAGCGCTCTCAGGAGCCACAACACCTGATGGTATTTTCAAAATTGTAGGTGAAGATTATGTAACCATTGATGGTATTTCTTTTAAGGACACTTCACTCAATACTACCACCACCCAATGGGCAGAATATGGTATTTTGCTGGTAAAAAAGAACATCAACGACGCTTGTAAACGCGTAGTGATTCGGAATTGTAATATAACGCTGAACAGAAATAATATTGGAACTGCGTTTACCAATCGTTACGGAGGTGGATCTGTGGGAATTTTGGTAACCAATATTGATGGGGTGGGCAACACGGGGTTAACACCAACAAGGTCTTCGGGCACAGTTGATAGTGTAATGATTCGAAACAATATCATCACAAATGTATATCAACCCATTTTGTGGTATGGTGTAGAAAGTAGCGATCGCAACTATTTCTGGAAAGACAACCGCGACTCTATTGTTAACAACGTGATGAACAACTTTGGTGGTTCTACGGTGGAAACCAACGGTTTAATGATGATGGGGGTAGATAACTATTTTATTAGTGGCAATACCATCGATAACAAAGCAAATGGTGGTGTTGACCACCTTCAAACCGCCAGCAGTATGTTTGGTATCAGGATTGGGGTAGGGTCTGCAAATACCACAAGTTTTGAGAACTTTACAGGAGGTAGTATAATCAACAACACTATTGTTTGGAATCATGCTCCAACAGCAGCTTCAACGACATCGCCACATGGTGCAATTGGTATTTATACAGGAGGCAGATACAGTAACCTTACCATAACAGGAAATAAATTCATCAATAGTAACTTCAATGCCAATTCCGCAGGAACATTGTATGGAGTCTACTTGGCATCAGCTTGTAACTACAATCAATTAAATATCAGTAAAAATAGGCTGAGCGGGATAAACATCAGCTCAACTACCAAAACATTCTATGGCGTATATGCTACAACCTATGCTAAAAACAGGATTGTAGATAATGATACTATAATCAATATCTTTAATAACGGAAGTAGCACTGGGACGGCTTATGGCTGCTATATTGGTTATACAAGTACAACCCCCGGTTTGATAGATTCAGCTATGTCAATGTCTAACAATGTGATTCAAAAAGTAAACTATTCTCCACTTTCTACGGGAACTGCAGGAATCTTTTATGGCTTATTTGGATCAACATCTGGGTATGTAAACTGTAACTATAATGATAACCTAATCCGAAATATAAACGGATTTGGATCTAATTATGGCATTTATTCCTCGGGGGGAAATTTAATTAATGCAGTGAGAAATACCGTAGATTCTATTGCAACAGTTACTTTTTCAACTTCTGTATCCGGTTATCCATTCTTCATTACCAGCACAGATTCGATATTCGCTTCTCAAAACACCATTACCAGGGTTTATGGAAACGGAACCACCTCCAGTGCTATATATGGATTGCTTGCACAAACGTGCAGGTTTGCTGAAATATCTAGAAACAAAGTTGCCGATATTAACGCCACAGGAGCTTCTACAACGGATATTCAGGGTGTCAGAGTCCTATCTGATTTTGGATCATTGATTTATAACAATATTATTGGAGATATCAAGGCACCTACAATGAGTGCTTCTTCATCGTATTTAACAGGCATGTTGTCGTTAGGGGCCGGGATTCATCGCATATTCTACAACACAGTGTATTTAAATTCAACTTCCTCAGGTACGGATTTTAATTCGGCTGCCCTTTATTTGGGTACTTCTACAGGCAGATACACCTTGAACAACAATATACTGTACAATACGAGCACCCCTAATGGATTGGGTAGGACCGTTGCGTTACAGAAAATAGGTTCCGGACTGGATCAAACTGCCTATAACGCGGCATCCAACAATAACCTATTTTATGCTGGAACACCTGGTATATCCAGATTGATATACAGAAATGTAACGGATTTGGCTGCCGATCAAACGATTTGTGATTTTCTCAATCGTTCTGTATTAACAGGTGGAGGCATCAGGGATGCCTATTCTATGACCAATACCTTATCGTTTAGTAGCACAACCCCAACCAATACAAATTATCTTCATATAAATAATACAACCGCTACGGCTGTTGAGGGAACCGCAGCTCCTATAACTGGAATTGATAAGGATTTTGATGGTGATAATAGAAATTCCATTATTCCTGATATTGGTGCTGATGAAGGTAACTTTACACCATTAACTTCTTCTGTTTCTGTAAGTGATACACTGATACAAATACCGGGTGGTGTTTCACAGGGTGCCCGCAATATTCCTATTTTCCGTTTTGATATGATTATGAGCGGTGCTACCAATACGCCAAACTTCACCAGTTTGCGCTTTTCGACCGCCGGAACTACCAATCCCGGAGCAGATCTTGATAGTGCCAAAATACTTTTTACAGGTACATCACCGGTATTTTCAGCAAATGCCACCCGATTTGGTTCAGCTATAGTTAACCCCAGTGGAACCATGACATTTACTGGCAATTTACCTATATATTGCAATGATACCTTCTTTTTCTGGCTGGTATATGATGTGAAATGTGGCAATGGTGGTGATAGTATTGATGGCAGTGCTATAGATTTTGTTCTGGGTGGAACCACATATTCAATCACTCCCTCCAGTCCGGCAGGTAAAAGGGCTATCAGCTCGCCAATGTCCGGAACCTTTACTGTGGGTGGTATAAGTCCTGACTTTAATACGCTTTCCGATGCACTGACACAAATAAACCTAAAAGGATTAAGCGGCTCTGTTGTCCTAAATGTTAGGGCAGGGCACACGGAAGTTGCGCCTGTAGATGGTTTGCAGTTGTATATTAATAGTTCTTGCCCGGGTTATAGGTCAAGCAAGTCCCGCCCAATCATAATCCGTAAATCGGGTACCGGAGCCAATCCAAAAATATTTGGTTATAAGGGCACCTCTACCCTTGCCTCAGCTTCACCGGATGGTATTTTCAAAATAATTGGAGAAGACTGGGTTACCATTGATGGAATTGATTTAGAAGATACAAGTACCTCCACTTCAAACACAACACTCATGGAATGGGGTTATGCTTTATTGAACAGTAGTTCTACTGACGGTTGCAAAAGGGTGGTTATTAAAAATGCCACCATAAAAATGTCCAAAAATCAGCGCGAAAGTGGTGTACTGAACGTTGGGGGATCCGGTTCTAAAGCAGTTCTTGTAAGCAATTTGTTGCCGACCAGCAATACATCTGTTGTTGTAACCGCTAAGTCAGGTTCACACGATAGCTGCTTGTTTAGCAACCTCATAATTCAGCGATGTCAGAGCGGTATCTGGATAAATGGGTACAATGACCCTATATCCCCATTTAGTTATTACAACCAGCGGGATTCTATAGTTAACTGCAGAATAACCAACTTTGGTACAACTGATGCTGCATATCCGCTTGCAGCACAAGGTATCCGGGTTTATGAGACAAACAATGTTTATATTAAAGGCAACAATGTAGATAACCTTGAAGATGGTGGTTTAAGAAATAATGCACAGTTATTGGGTATTGCTGTAACACCGAGTAATGCAAATGGCAATCAAAGTGTTCAAATTCTGAACAACGTAGTTCGGGTTGGGCATACCGCAGGCATAGCTTCTGTCGTGGTTTCGGGTATTTATGTTTCCGCGGGCGGTAGCGGAAGCCGAGTTGATATTTTGGACAATAAGGTTTGGAAAAGCTCAGGCACAGCCTCTGCATTTGGTATATGGTATGGTATACGCGCTGACAGCAGACCAGGAATTTTAAATATTGAGCGGGATACCGTAATGAACGATACTTTTTTAACTAGTATGTACAGTCTGTATGTTGCCGGAGCTGGAAGAGGCATGGTTAGAAATAACGTTATCCAAAGAGAATATTCTACCAATGCAATATCCCATTTTCATTTATACCAAAGTGGTACTTCTGATACTATGCGGATTCTCAATAACCTTATAGGAGATGCATTTTATCCATCAGCTTCAACAGTATACGGCATATATGCATTATCGGCAGTTAACCTGGAAGTTAGTGGGAATACAATTAATCAAATTTCGAGCAACACAGGCGGTACTCTCTATGGTATATATACTAGCAGTACTACCAATGGTCTAATATCCAATAACACTATACAAAATGCGAATCTTGGGCGCTCAACTTCAAGCTATGTATATGGTATTTATTCTGGTACAAGCGGCGCAAATTATACTGTAAGGGATAATATACTCCGTGACCTGAAGTGTGGCTATTCACGATATGGCATTTTTGTTTCAAGTGCTTCTATACTTGGCCGAATAAGCAATAACCGACTTGTTCGTAACTACAGTGGTAATTATTTATCAAATGTTAATTATCACTTTTATTTAAGTGGTGTAACTGGAAACAGCAATTATTTCATTGATAGTAATATTATTGAAAATGACACAATTTTAAATGGTTACATATATGGCTACTATTTGATTAATTCTAGTAATAATAACGGAAATATTAGAAACAACACGTGGCAAAATTCCATAAACATAGGAACTTCCACCCACTATCCAATTTACACTTCCGGATCGTCATTGCGTAACCTTAACATCACTGGAAATGTGTTTACCAATGATAGTTTTGGTACCAGCAGTACATATTTTGGGTATATCGGTTCATCGGTTAACGGAATCATGAATTTCAATAACAATAGGGTTAGCGGCTGTAAATTTGGTGGGCCCTATTATGGTGTTTACGGTATTTCATCAGGCAGATACTGTAATTATAATTTTAATAGTTTTAGTAATAATACTTACGACTATTTATTATATGGTATCTATGCAACCAGCAGCCAACGGTACAAGCAAATTATAGGAGATACCTTTACAAACAATAGATGGCGTGCAGGAACAGCAACCACCTTCTACAATGTTTACCTGGCTTCTTCTGCCACAACCGATACCTCTGTAAGAGTAGAGGGCAATGTGTTTAATAATTATCAGTTGGGAAGTACTTCCATGTCTTATTATGGAATTTACAATAACAGCTCAGCCAACACTAGCCTTACAGAGCGTTACAGCCGCAACAGGTTCAGCGATATACGTATAAATGGTGTGGCAACAGGTTCTGGAGTAATGTATGGAATTTATAATGCAAACGGAGCTTCCTCATCACCCAATAAATTCTTGGATAGCAACACCTTCCATAACCTTAACAATCAGGGAACCGGCTTGACGGAAGCGATTTATTGTAACTACAATTTTGGGAATGGACATTTCATCCGTGGCAATAATATAGATTCTCTGGTCAGTGGCAATAGCGTAACAGGAATAGAGATGCAAAGCATCGGCAATAAGAATTATACTGTTACCAATAATAAAATAGGTAATCTTATTGTGTATGGTACTGCAGGACTAAGCCCTACACTATATGGTATTCGTTATGGTGTTACCGGCGGAGGAACTAAGCTATATCTCAACAACAACTTGGTGGGGGGGTTAAATACACCTGCGAATTCACCCAGTATCCTGAGGGCTATTACAGCAGAAACGGGTTCATCACTCGATACACTGTTTATTGACCATAACAGTATATTCTTGAATTCTAATACCACGGGCGCCAATATGTCTGCCACGGGTATTTTTGCTTCTACAACCCCCAATTTGATGCTGAGAAACAACCTGATTGAAAACAGTTCTGTGCAGAAGGGAACGGGAAGGGTTATTGCTTTCCAGCGTTCATCTTCAATCCTTACTTCGTTTGTGGCAGGTTCCAATGGAAACAGCTTCTTTGCAGGCACACCCGGTGTGAATAACCTTATCTTCTCAGATGGTATCAACAATTCACAAACCCTGGCAGCGTATAAAACCTTGGTAGGAAGCACGCGTGAGGCACAGTCTGTATCTGTAGATGCGGTTTTTCAAAGCAGTGTGTTTGCAACAGACAGCTTCCTGAGACTGAGGGTATTTAGTCCGGTAAATTGCGCCCTGAATCGTGGTGGTGTTCCTGTGCCGCTCGTAAGCAGAGATTACTGGAATACTGCCAGAAGCGCAACCACACCAGATATCGGTGCACATGAATTTGACAACACCCCTGCCATAGTTAGGCAGCCAAAAGACTCAACTATATGTCCGGGTGGTAATGCTGCCTTTACGGTAGCCGTCAATGCAGGTGCAAATGCAAGCTATCGATGGTTCAAAAATGGTGTAGCCGTTAGCAATGGTGGTACTATCAGCGGGGCCACTTCCGCCACGCTGCAGTTTACCGGTGCCGTACTTTCAGACAGCGGAAATTATACAGTGAAGGTATGGCTGTGCGGTAACGACACCGCTACATCCACGGTTGCGCGTCTCAGGGTTCTGCTACCCAGCTCAGCAGCTACGGCTATAAATAGTTCACTTACGGATACCATCTGTTTGGGAAGAACCACCACCCTCACACCCAACGGAGGTTTCCGTGGAGCCGGAGCGGTGTGGAGCTGGTTTACAGCAGGCTGTGGAACCACATTGTTAGCAAGCGGAAATTCTGTGAATGTTGCGCCTGCAGTAACAACCACATATTTCCTTAGGGCTGAGGGAACCTGTAACACTACCACTTGTGCAAGCATCAACATAGTGGTGCAGGATACATCAGTGCCTGCTACATCAATAACAGGCACAGGCACTATTTGTCTTGGTAGTTCAACAACGCTGACAGTGAACGGTGGTAGCCTTGGACAGGCGGCATCTTGGAAATGGTACAGCGGATCATGCGGTGGAACACCGGTTGGAACAGGCAGTAGCATATCGGTTTCACCAACAACAGCAGGCAACACTACATATTTCGTTCGTGCTGAAGGGAAATGCAACAATACCATATGCAGAAGCTACACCGTTACTGCGCGTGATACATCCATAATAGCAAGCAGTATCACAGGAACTACCACTATTTGTCCGGGCCAAAGCACTACCATTACAGCCACAGGAGGAAACCTGGGTGCAGGTGCCAGTTGGAAATGGTATGGAAGCAGTTGTGGTGGAACACTTCTCAATACCGGCGCATCACTTACAGTTTCGCCCGCAACCACTACCACCTATTTTGTGAGGGCTGAGGGAATTTGTAACACAACCATTTGCCGATCGGTAACAGTAACAGTTAGGGATAGCTCTGTGCCGGCTACATCCATTACCGGTTCAAGCATAATTTGTTTGGGTACATCCACAACACTTAACGTAAGTGGAGGAACCCTAGGTACCGGTGCCAGCTGGAAATGGTACAGTGGCAGCTGTGGTGGAACATCCATAGCTACTGGCAACAGTGTCGTTGTATCGCCTGCTTCAGCAACAACATATTTTGTGAGGGCAGAAGGTACTTGTAATAATACCATTTGCCGTAGTTTCACCGTTAACCTTCGCGATACATCAAGGCCGGCAATCTCTGCCAGTACGACAGGCGCAACCATTTGTCTAGGTCAGTCAACAGGGGTGTCATTATCAGGTGGTTTCCTTGGCGCAGGTGCCAGCTGGAAATGGTATGATGGTAGTTGCGGTGGTACCTCGTTTGCAACCGGTACTTCAGCTACTGTAGCACCTACCACTCCCGGAATCAAGGCATACAATGTTCGTGCAGAGGGGATTTGTAACAATACCATTTGCCGTATTGTGAATATAACGGTGCGCGATACCTCCAGGGCAGCTGCATCCATTTTAGCAAGTGTAGATAGTGTTTGCCGCAATGCTAAAGGGAAGCTATATACCAGTGGAGGCAATAAAGGTTTTGGAGCATCCTGGAAATGGTACACAGGAGGATGCGGCACTACCCTGGTAGGGACAGGTGACACTCTATTGGTTACACCAAATACAACAACTCGCTACTACGTTCGTGCTGAAGGAACCTGTAATACCTCACTCTGTATTTCAAGGCTTTTATATTCAAAAGACACCAGTGCTCCTGCTACAAGCATCACAGCCACACTTGACAGTGGATGTTTGGGTCAATCTACGACATTGACTGTTAATGGAGGTAGCCTGGGAGCGGGAGCGGTTTGGAAATGGTATGACGGAAGCTGTGGTGGATCGGCCATCGCTACCGGTACTAATTTCTCAACTACCATCAGTATAAACAAAACTTACTATGTAAGAGCACAGGGTGCTTGTAATTCCACACAATGTGTGAGTAAAATCATTAAACTGCGAACTACGTCCAGTTCAGCAACATCCATAACTGTTAGCAAGTCAACTATATGTCAGGGAGAAACCGTAAACCTTACAAAAAATGGCGGTACCCTGGGGTCAGGAGGTTCTTGGAAATGGTATAATACCAACTGTGCCGTAGGATTTGTTGCCAGTGGCAGCACAATCAGTGTATCGCCTTCACAGACTACCACATACTGGGTTCGTGCGGAAGATAACTGTGGTGCATCAGGTTGTATTTCTACCACCATTACTGTCAGAGACACCTCCGTGGCAGCCAGTTCAATTTCCGGACCAACCTCATCGGTATGTTTGGGAAGTACCAATAATCTGTCAGTAAGTGGCGGTAAACTGGGAACTGGGGCCAGCTGGAAATGGTATACTAGTAGCTGTGGCGGCACTTTGCTGGGTACCGGCTCATCCATCAGTGTAAAACCTGCTCTGTCAGGAACCAATACTTATTTTGTGCGAGCAGAAGGTACCTGTAACAATACAATATGCCGCAGTATAACGGTTACCACATATGACACTTCTGTAGCTCCGAGCTCTATCAATGGCCCGACAGCAGTTTGCCAACGTGCTAATCCCATGGTATTTAAGGTTAATGGCGGTGTGCTGAGTCCCGGTGCAAGCTGGAACTGGTATAGAATTGGTTGTGGTGGATCCGGTATTCCATGGGTCGGCGCAGGCGATTCAATAAGCCTCACTACTGCACAATTGGGTGTAGGAACACATACATTCTATATTCGGGCTCAGGGCGGTTGTAATACCACCAAATGTATTACCCACACTGTAACTATCAGCGATACGTCAGTTCCCGCAAGCGGCATCACCGGAAGTGCATCCACAATATGCCGTGGGCAAAGTTCAACCCTCAACCTAAGTGGTGGTTCACTTGGCGCGGGTGGTTCTTGGAAATGGTACCTGGGTAGCTGCGGAGGTTCATCTATAGCTACCGGAACCTCACTGGTGGTTTCACCCACAGCTGCAGGAACGTACACTTATTTTGCTAGAGCTGAGGGAACCTGCAACAATACAGTTTGCAGAAGCTTTACCCTAACAGTGCGCGATACATCCGTGCCTGTTACAAGCATCAGCGGAAACACCAGTATTTGTATTGGTCAGAGCAGTACTTTCACGCTCAGTGGTGGCTCTCTTGGTCACGGTGCTTTTTGGAAATGGTATGAAGGCGGATGCGGTAACGGACCGTCAACTTCCGGCACATCTATTACAGTTAAGCCACTTGCTGCCGGAACCTACAGCTATTTTGTAAGGGCTGAAGGCACTTGTAACTACACTGTTTGTAAATCTGTAACCCTTACCGTTAATGATACCTCAGGTGCTGCAACCAGTATCACAGGCACCAATTCTATTGTATGCCGCGGTCAAAGCAGCACTATGACAATAAATGGTGGTAAGCTGGGAACAGGCGCAACCTGGAAATGGTATCTGGGTAGCTGTGGCGGAACATCAATCGCCAGTGGAACTACCCTTACCGTTACTCCAAGTAGTCCGGGTACGTATGTATATTTTGCCCGTGCCGAGGGCACCTGCAACAATACAGCATGTCAGAGCTACACCGTGGTGATGCGTGATACTTCAGTACCTGCTACTTCAGTAAGTGCCACCTCAACCACTTTGTGTGTAGGTCAGTCCAGCACCTTTACACTTGTAGGTGGTAGCCTGGGTCACAACGGGCTTTGGCGTTGGTATCTCAACAATTGCGGTGGAACATCCGTAGCCACCGGTGCAACGTTGAAAGTTTCACCCACTGCCGCAGGTACCTACACCTATTTTGTAAGGGCTGAGGGTTCCTGCAATACTACGCTTTGCAGAAGTGTAACTATATCTGTGAGTGATACTTCGGTTCCTGCCAATTTTATAACTGGCAGCAACAGCATTTGCGTAGGCCAGAGCACAACCTTGGGAATCAACGGCGGGAAACTTGGCTCAGGCGCCAGCTGGAAATGGTATGACGGTAGCTGCGGAGGTAATTTGCTTTCTACCGGAACAAGCTATAAGGTATCTCCTGCCACTGGGGGTAACTATGTTTACTACCTGAGGGCTGAAGGAACCTGCAACAATACCGTTTGCAGAACCTTCCTGCTAAATGTAAGTGACACCAGCAGACCTGCCTCTTCCATTACCGGACCTGATACGGTTTGTGAAGGAAGATTCTATGTGCTGAAGAGATCCGGTGGTAGTACCGGTAAAGGAGCAGTATGGAACTGGTATAGAAATGCATGCGGCGGAAGCGGTGTACCGTGGGTAGGCGCAGGAGATTCAATTAAAACCATTATGGGAGTAGGTGTTCATACCTATTACCTGAATGCGCAGGGAACCTGTAATACAACAAATTGTGTAACCAAAACAGTGGTTGTGGTGGATAGCAGTATAGCACCCTCTAACCAGAATCTGGGAACCATTTGTCTGGGCACAAGGGTTAATATGAATGTAAATGGTGGTCGATTGGGTTACAGAGCCCGCTGGCGCTGGTATACCGGCAGCTGTGGAGGCGTACTGGTAGGAACCGGTGGCAGCCTGTCAGTGAGACCTAGCAGTCCAGGTACATTCACTTATTTTGTAAGACCTGAAGGTTCCTGCAATACAACCTCTTGCGGTACCATCACATTTACCATACAAGATACCAGCAAGCCTGCCACATCCATTCAGGTGCCATCAATCGTTTGTCAAAGCAGCAAGCCTGTTGTGTTCAAGCGTGTTGGTGGTTCTATGAGTTCAGGCGGTAAATGGAACTGGTACAGAGGATTGCCTCCATGTCTGGTTCAGGGATCATCTTGGCTGGGAAGTGGTGATAGTTTGGTTATGACTACAGCAGCACTGGGTGTTGGCACCCACACTATTTACCTGAGAGGTGAAGGGGGTTGCAACAGCACAGGTTGTATCAGTGTGACTATGGTGGTTCGTGATACATCCGTTCCTGCATCTTCAATTATAGGTGATGCCGCCATATGCATCGGGCAAACTACTACCATGAAAGTACAGGGTGGGTCTCTGGGGCATAATGGTAAGTGGAATTGGTACAGTGGAAGTTGTGGAGGAACCCTGGCAGGAACCGGAGACCAGCTTCAGTTCACAGCCACAGTCCCAGGTACATTCACCTTCTTTGCCCGTGCTGAAGGTTCATGCAACAATACTGTTTGTCGTAGCTTCACTATTACGGTTCGTGACACAACCAAGCCTGCAACGTCTGTTTCCGCAACGAAAACAACGATTTGCGTGGGTCAGACTACAACCTTGTCTGTTGTTGGAGGTAACCTAAGCACAGGCTCCGAATGGACCTGGTATCAGAGCAGTTGTGGTGGTAATGCAATTGGTACAGGTGCCAGTATCACGGTTAGTCCTGCTACAACCACTACATATTATGTACGTGCTTCAGGCCCTTGCGGGACTTCTGTTTGTGCCAGCACTACCATTGAAGCCGTTGGTGTACCTCAGGCTCCTGCCGGAATCACATCAAATTACAATGAAGTATGTGCCGGTACACCCGTGAAACTTTACGCTACCCAGCCG
Organism: Bacteroidota bacterium; assembly: GCA_009918425.1. GTDB lineage: Bacteria > Bacteroidota > Bacteroidia > NS11-12g > UBA955 > RGEC01. The sequence continues at coordinate 5,607 of RGEC01000011.1, read as the reverse complement.
CCTTTGAAAGTTGGTGAAACCCGTAAATGGTATGTGCTGGTAGGTGGTAATCCTGTTCCTGCAGGATCAGGAGATTCAATCCAAATCAATATCAATTCTACTACTGATATATTGGTGAGAACTGAAAACGCATGTTTCAATAGCAGTGGTGTTACCAAACGGATTACCCTGCTAAGTCTCGGGTCCGGTACATGGGTTGGTGTAAAATCAAGTGATTGGCATGATGCTTCCAACTGGTGTGGTGGTGTGCCTACTTCTACTACGGACGTAACCATTTCAAGTGGAACTAAATTCAAACCGGTGATAACTGCAACAGCCCAGGCCCGCAACCTTGTTATCAATTCAGGAACTGATGTAGCCGTTAATTCAGGCGGAACACTTGAGTTGTATGGTTCGCTCACCAAAGCCGGTGGATTCTCTTCTGCAGGTACTGTTGTTTATCGCTCGGCCGGGAATGTTTCTTCTGACGGATTTAGCACCGTTAATCTGGAGGTAAACACCGGTGGACGTGTAAGTTTGAGGGGTGATGTTACAGTAAGTGGTACACTGACACTGAACAAAGGGTATGTGCTTACCGGATCGAATCAGGTGCATGTAACCAACCGTTTGGGCTCTGCCATCGTAGCAGCCACCGGCAATAACAACTTCTCAGTTTCCTGGATAGCAGGTAATCTGAGACGTGAATTGCAAACCGGACTTGAAACATATAACTTCCCTGTAGGTTCTGCCGCCGGCGGCAACAATATTGAGATGAACACAAGAAATATTGTGGGAACATCTTCAATGCTTGCTTACTTCGGTGTGAAACCCGGAAACGATATGGGCTTGAATGTGTTTGAGAATGGAACGCCTTACGCTTCGGTGAGCGGTGGTGGTGTTTGGTATTTAATACCCAACGCAACAGCCATTAGCGGAGACTATGATCTGAAGTTGTACTTCAACAATCAGACAGTCTTTACCAATGGTATGACCGACAATGGTTTCTCCATATTGAATAGAGATCAATCCAGTGTCATGGCATCTGACTGGAAAACACCTGCTGCTAACAGCCTCTATGTTACAGGGCAGGTTACCAATGGCTATGCACAGCGTAACAATGTTAAAGCATTTGGTCAGTTTGGTATTGGATTAACACTGTATCCGGTTAAAGTTAAAGGTACTCAGTACTCAGGCAGTGTTACCATTCAGCCAAACCCCTTCAACGCCGAGTTTGCCGTGAATATGAACATTCAGAAAGCCGCACAGGTGAGTGTGAATGTGTACGATCAGGCGGGTCGTCTGGTGGTTCAGCAGAATGCAGGTAGGCTCTCAGGTAACAATACCCTGAAGGTGAATGCCGGCAATTTGTCTGAAGGTACTTACACCGTTGTGGTAAAAGGCGATGGTCAAACCCTGCACACCGAGAAAATGGTTAAAATCCTGAAATAATCAGGGTTCTATCATATGAAAAAGGGGGCTTCAATGAGGCCCCCTTTTCTTTTTGGACTAAAAAAATTTATACAACCACGTTGATGATGCGGCCTTTAACCAGAATGAATTTTTTCAGCGGTTTTCCTTCCATCCAGCGTTGAACGGTGGCATCGGCAAGTACAGCAGTCTCTATTTCTCCTGCGTCTGCATTCAAATCAAAGGACATACTGCTACGTGTTTTACCGTTGATAGATATAGGATATTCAAAATGGGTTTCAACCAGGTATTGTTCATCCCAAACAGGCCATTCAGAAAGGTGTACACTTTCACTATGTCCGCATTTTTTCCAAAGCTCCTCGGCAATATGAGGCGCAAAAGGTGCAATGAGTATAATCAAAGGCTCTAAAACAGCCCGTTTTTTGCATTGTAAGCCTCCGAGTTCGTTTGTTGCGACCATAAAGGCACTCACTGCAGTATTGAAGCTCATTTGTTCAATATCGCCTGTGATTTTTTTAATGGTTTTATGCAGGATTTTCAGTTCATCCTTGGTTGGCGCTTCATTCGACAGTGAAAATGATTCTTCCTGTTCAAACAATCGCCAGAATTTATTGAGAAAACGGCTTACCCCTTCAATACCATTGGTGTTCCATGGTTTGCTGTCTGTGAGCGGCCCCAGAAACATTTCATACATGCGCAAGGTGTCGGCACCATATTGGGCACAAACATCATCCGGGTTTACTACATTGCCCCATCGCTTGCTCATTTTCTGGCCGTCTTCACCCATTATCATGCCCTGGTTGACGAGTTTTTTGAATGGCTCGTCTACAGAGAGGTAACCAAGATCAAACAGGAATTTTGTCCAGAAACGGCTGTAAAGCAAATGACCTGTGGCATGCTCACTCCCGCCAACATATAAATCTACTTGTTTCCAATAGTTAAGGGCTTGGGTACCTGCAAATGCATCTTTATTTCCAGGATCCATGTACCTTAAGAAATACCAGCTGCTGCCGGCCCAACCAGGCATAGTGTCGGTTTCGCGGCGGCCCCCGGGTGTATTTACCCATTCAGATACCCCGGCCAGCGGACTTTCTCCGGTTCCTGTAGGTTTGTAACTTTCAACTTTGGGTAATTCCACAGGCAGTTCATCCACCAATCTTGGGACTTGCGCTTCATCAAAAATGATGGGGAAGGGTTCGCCCCAGTAGCGTTGTCTGCCGAAACCCGCTTCACGGAGTTTATAATTGACTTTGCGCTTGCCAAGACCTTCGTTTTCAACTTTTTCGATGGCTTTTTGTATGGCTGCTTTAACACTGAGCCCATCCAGAAATCCGCTATTGAAACACACGCCGTCTTTGGCTGAAAAAGCTTCTGTTAAAGGATCTGAAAGATTTTCATTGGCCGGTTTTATCACCGGAATGATGGGTAAATGGAATGCTTTGGCAAATTCAAAGTCCCTTTCATCATGGGCCGGAACAGCCATAATAGCCCCTGTGCCATATCCGGCCAGCACGTAGTCGCTAACCCAAACAGGAATGGGATTTCCGGTAAACGGGTGTTTGGCGTATGCTCCGGTAAAAACGCCTGTTTTGCGTGTATCTGCCATTCGGTCAATCTCGCTGCGGTTTTTGGTGGATTCTGCGTATGCTAAAACAGATTCTCTCTGCTCAGATGAGCACAAAGTGCTTAAACTTTCGTATTCCGGGGCAAGTACCAGAAATGTAGCCCCGAAAAGCGTATCCGGCCGGGTGGTAAATACCTCGATAGTAACCGTTTCATTAACTGTAGACTGCAAACTATCAACTATAAACTGAATCTCGGCTCCTTCACTTCTGCCAATCCAGTTGCGTTGGATTTCCTTGATACTGTCACTCCATTCAAGCGAATCCAGTCCTTTTAGCAAACGGTCGGCATAGGCAGTTATGCGCAGAGACCACTGTTTCATTTTTTTGCGAACAACAGGATAGTTGCCCCGCTCGCTTACGGGCCCTTTTTCAGGATGATTGACCACTTCTTCATTGGCAAGCACACATCCCAGTTCCTGACACCAGTTTACGGTTGTGAAATCGATAAACGCCAACCTATAGTTGTTCAGTACGTCTGCTTTCATTTTTGCATTCAGCACATTCCATTCACCGGCAGTAAATTGCATTGGCTCACTGCAGGCGGCATCTATGCCGGAGCTTCCATGAATACTGAAATGGGTTTCCAGTTCAGCCACCGGACGTGCCATTTCGGCCTGTTTATCATACCAGTGGTTAAAGAATTGTCCGAATATCCACTGTGTCCATTTATAGTAATCGGGTTCACAGGTGCGCACTTCGCGGCTCCAGTCGTAGCTAAAACCCATCAGATCCAGCTGTCGGCGGAATGTTTCGATGTTGGCTGCAGTAGTTTTTGCCGGGTGTTGACCGGTTTGGATAGCATATTGTTCTGCCGGAAGCCCGAAGGCATCATAACCCATGGGATGCAGTACATTGAATCCTTTCAGGCGTTTGTAGCGGCTTACGATATCGCTGGCGATATAACCCAGGGGATGCCCCACATGCAATCCGGCGCCACTGGGATAAGGAAACATATCAAGCACATAGTATTTGGGCTTCTGAGGGTCTTCCTGTACCTTGTAAAGCCCTATTTCGGCCCACCGTGTCTGCCATTTTTTTTCGATTTCGCTGAAGGGATACTGTGCCATGATTTCCTGCGCGAAATTAACGATTAAGCCCGTATTTCCCCGCCGTTGCGGCAAAACCTGCAGCCACATGTTGTACCTTTGCAAACGGCATGGCTGAAACCAATTTTATTGATTATGTGAAGATTTGCTGTAAAAGCGGCAAAGGCGGCGCCGGAAGCCACCATTTTCACCGTGCCAAAGGCAATCCCAAAGGCGGCCCCGACGGCGGTGACGGCGGCAAAGGTGGCGATATTGTTTTGCTGGGCAACAGCCAGCTTTGGACGCTTCTTCACCTGAAATACCGAAAACATATTATGGCCGATGACGGCAAGCCGGGCGGTGAAAATAATAAAACCGGCGCCAGCGGAAAATCTGAGATTCTGGAAGTTCCTCTGGGAACTGTGGCCCGCGATGCCGAAACTGGTGAGTTTTTATTTGAAATAACGGAAGATGGTGAAAAGAAAGTGCTTGTGCCTGGCGGACGCGGTGGACTGGGTAATAGCCATTTTACCAGCAGCACCAACCAGACACCAATGTATGCGCAGCCCGGAGAACCGGCCATCGAGAAATGGATGATTCTGGAGCTGAAAGTGTTGGCGGATGTAGGCCTTGTAGGTTTTCCCAATGCCGGAAAAAGCACCCTGCTGAGCGTTTTGACCGCGGCTAAACCCGAAATTGCCGACTATCCTTTCACAACACTGGTTCCCAACCTCGGTGTGGTAAAATACCGCGATTTCCGCAGCTTTGTCATCGCCGATATCCCCGGAATCATTGAAGGAGCGCATGAGGGGAAAGGGCTTGGACATCGTTTCTTAAAACACATAGAACGCAACGCTGTTCTGTTGTTCCTTATTCCTGCCGATAGCCCCGACCATAAAAAGGAATACGAAACCCTGCTGCACGAGCTCAGGGAATTCAATCCCGAAATGCTGCACAAGCGCCGCATTGTGGCCATCAGCAAAAGCGATATGCTGGATGATGAGTTAAAATCGGCTATCAGCCGAGAATTTTCCGACGTGCAACCACTGTTTTTTTCATCTGTGGCCGAGCAGGGTCTTGTGGAGCTGCGCGATGTGCTTTGGAATGCGATTAATGATGAGATAACCTAATTATTGGTCAATATGCCCGTTCGTTATAATATTTTTATTTTGATGGGCTTTATTTATTTGTTCCCATCGCCCGGCTTTTCGCAGACTGACTCTGTTTTGGATTTCTCGGAGTTGGTGCTTACGGGAACAAGGACTGAAACCCGCAAGTCAGAAAGCCCTGTGCAGGTAACCGTGGTCAGCGGTCAAACCCTGACCGGTCTTAAGGCCTGCAATTTATACGACGGCTTAAAATTTCAGACAGGTCTTAGGGTGGAAACCAATTGTCAGACCTGCAACTACAGCCAGTTGCGCATAAATGGGTTACCGGGTGGTTACTCTCAAATTCTGATAAACGGTCGTCCTTTGTTTGGGTCATTAACCGGCATGTATGGACTTGAACAGTTGCCTGCTGCCATGGTTGAAAAAATTGAAGTAGTGAGA
>RGEC01000002.1 GCA_009918425.1 Bacteroidota bacterium | reverse complement strand
AACACGACGGTTGGTGGCTTTGTTCAGCACACTGGTATTGGGAACTTTCGGACGGGTGTCACCAAAACCAACAGCCCTCATACGCTCAGGCGAGATTCCTTTGCTAAGCATATAAACCACAATGGCATCTGCACGGCGCTGAGACAATTCCAGGTTCTTGGCAGGATCCCCATCAGAATCTGTGTGACCCTCAATAGTAACAGAAGCTTCCGAGTATTCTTTCAGGATTTTAACCAGACGATCGACATCATCATAAGATTCTGTCTTAAGAACGTCTTTGTTGGTTTCAAAGAAGATATTCTTAGCAGCCTGTTCGATGGCCTTTTTGGTTTCAACCTTGATTTCAGGACAACCTTTGTTGGCAGCGATACCGGGTTTGTTAGGACACTTATCAACGTTGTCGAATACTCCGTCACCATCTGAATCTGGACAACCTTCACCGGTTATACTTCCGGCCAGATCGGGGCACTTATCAGCACCGTCTTCAACACCGTCTCCATCGCGGTCAGGACAGCCATTGAGGGCAAGAACTCCGGCCACGGTTGGGCATTTGTCGTCCTTGTCGAGCACGCCGTCACCATCACGGTCAGGGCATCCGCCGCTTTCTGCACTGCCGGCATCCTTAGGACATTTGTCTTTACTATCTTCGATTCCGTCTCCGTCTGTATCGGGGCATCCTGCGAATTTCCTGAGACCTTTTACATCCGGGCAGGCATCATCAGCATCGTAAACAGAGTCGCGGTCGCGGTCAGCCGGGCAACCTACGCTGTCCACATACTTACGATATTTCTCGGGAGTGTTTTTGCATACATCATATTTGTCGCAAACGCCGTCCTCATCTTTATCCTTGCACTTGCTTGGACCTTTGCTTTCACCCAACGCCATGGTAATGCCAATGGCATGGTAACCCCACATATCGTTGGTTTTCCAAAGTCTATTTACCAAAGGCATTGAAGGGTCAGCATCACCGGGCTGGTTGGCACCATCCCAGCGATCATTCATGGTATACGTAGCAGTCCACGACCAGCGAAGACCAATACGGTCGCTCAAATTAAAGGATATACCCATTCCACCCTGAACAGCAGCACCCATTTCAGTAATCGCATTCTGAATTTCGTTTTGGTTACCCCAACGAACCTGACTGTGAACGTAATACCCGCCAAAGCCACCATATAAATATGGAATTACCTTAGAATCCTCATTGAAGAAAGAGTTAAGCTTGAAACGTGCACCCAACGTAAGATCCATGGTGTTGGCGCGGAAAGACTGGTATTTCCAGGGCTCAGTCTGCCATGAAACTTCTCTTTTGTAACCCACATCACCGGCGCTAAAATTTACCACACCGTCAAACATCGGATTGAGATAATAACCGAAGTTAAAGCCGCCACCCTGATAGTCTGGTTTTCTTGCGAAAAACAGGGATGACCCCTGATCTCCCAGATATTCTCTTAGGCCAAAATTGGCTTCAACACTCATCGGGGCATCAGCGGTCTGAGCCTGTGCGGCCATAAGGGCTGACATAGCTAACGCTGTGGTAAAAAAACGTCCGAGGTATTTATGCATCATAAGCTGTTTTTTTTGTATTAAATGTGTTTATTAGGCAACAAATATAAGAACTTCGGACAAAAAAAAACTTTTTTGAAAAATTTTATTGTGGTCTTTAACACCACTTATGTCATGTCAGTGTCACAAAAAACACGGTTTACTGCTTGATACTCATCGTATCAGATAGAATTTAGATCAATTGTAAATATACAATAAATTTCCGCTTCGGCTTATGTTGTATCTGGCTATTGAAGCGTTTGCAGGGCCTTTTAGCGGCAGTCCGTTGAACATAAATCGGCTCTCACAGCAGGCCTGGAATTGGTTTGCAGAATACTTACCGCATTTGATTTGTATAGCCTGGGTATCTACCCATAATTGTGAGCAGGCATTGAGGGGCTGCCAAGCACATGTCCTTTCAAAAGCATACCATGTATCGTCGTAATCATGAATTATTAAAACCCCCTTCACCCCGCCTTCCGCATAGGCAAAATTACCCGGCACCAGCAAATGCTGATTATCCAGCAAATTCAGATCAAGGGTAATGTTTACGGGGCCAGTCGGGATGGCTTCCGTGGTATTATTGTTCCGGCAGGCTAACAGGAAAATCAAAAGAAATGACAATAGAAAAAAACTAGCCCTCATATCGATAAAAACCCTGACCTGTTTTGCGACCGTGATGTCCGGCATCTACTTTTTGCTTCTGTATCCTACTGGGACGAAACTTGGCATCGTGCCCAAAAAGCGTAAACATAGAGCTGGTAACCGAATAATTGGTGTCAACTCCAATCAAATCCATCAACCTGAAAGGCCCCATTTTAAAGCCGGAAGCTTCACACAATCGGTCAATGCTTTCCATAGAGGCAACCTGTTCTTCCAAAATTTTCAAACCTTCCACATAGTAGTGTCTTGCCACACGGTTCACAATAAAGCCGGGAGCGTCTGCAGCATACACTGCCTTTTTACCCAGCGATTCAGCCCACCGAAATGCTTTTAGAGCCACTTCACAATCGGTTTCGGCACCGGAAATAATTTCCACCAGTTTCATGATATGTGCCGGATTAAAAAAGTGAACGCCAACAACCCGTTGGGGATGCTGCAATCCACGAGCTATCTGTGTAATAGGTATGGAACTGGTATTGGTGGCCAAAATGGTATCCGGGGAATTTACATTTTCAAGCTCTCTAAAAAGTACCTGTTTAACTTCCAGGTTTTCAAGAACCGCTTCAATGATAATATCCGCCTGAAGCGCGGCTACATCACTCACAGTTTTTAGCAACGCAAGCATTTCAGAAGCTTTCTCGGGAGCTATTTTACCTTTCTCTACAGACTTGTCCAGTTCCTTTTGGATGTAGGCTCTCCCTTTTTCCAGCGCAGATTCGCTGACATCAAAAAGCAATGTTGCATAACCGGCCTGAATACTGCTGAGGGCAATACCGGCTCCCATAACGCCTGCTCCAGCTACACCTACTTTCATCTATACAAATATAAAGAATTTAACGCGAAGTCAGCCAGCCGGCAGGATTGAGCTTGGCCTGCCCCTGCCAGAGCTGAAACTGAAGAATGGTTTTGGATTCGTCATCAGTCCATACTTTGCCCAGAGACTGTTTGGCTTCTACTTGCTGCCCACGGCTCACAAAAACCTGACTGAGCCGGCTGTAGACCGTATAATATTCCCCATGATTGAGCAAAATAGCCTTTTCTTGTCCAGGAATTTCCAGAATCGCAGAAACAGTGCCCTTGAACACAGCACGGGCAGTACTGCCCTCGGATGTAGTAATATCCACGCCATTATTGACAAGTGTTATACCCGCCAGATCGGGATGTGGATGAACACCAAAATACTGTGATATATAGCCGCGCTCAACCGGCCAGGGCAAACTCCCCCTGCCGGAAGCAAAATTATTGCTGATAACCCTGGCTTCCGGGGTTAAAAGTATCTCCCCTGAGGAACGTGCCGTCTTACTGCCGGATGTTCTTGGTGATGCTGACGCAGTAGAGGTATTATCCCTGCTTGTCTGCTGCCGTGCTCTTTTTCTTGCCGCAGCAATTTCTTTGGCAATCATGGCTGAGATGGCTGAGTTGAGCCTGGCTATGGCTTTTTCATTTTGTTTGATTTTTTTGCGCAACTCGGCTTCTTTTCCTGCAAGAGACTTAACCAGCATGGTTTTCTGGCTTCTGTCAACCTCGAGTTGCTGCTGCTCTTTTTTTTCCGAAAGCAGAATTCCGGTTTTTTCTTGCCGAATCTCCTCTAGCGCCATAAGACCATTCTTCACGTCAGCAGCCTTATTCTCCAAAATTCCAATTTGCTGCTTCCGGTAATCAGACAGCCTGTTCAGGTATTGAATTCTGCGCATTGCCTGACGAAAAGAGGCTGCAGAAAAAACAAAGGCAAGTTTATTTGCAGATTTACGATTTTTATACGCCTTAACTATGGTCTTGCGCAGTTTAAAACGCTCAGCATTATAGGATGATTTCAACTGCTCCAAATTCATATTTTGCTTCTCGATTTCTACATCTGCTTCATTCAACTCAGATTTTAGACCATTTATTACCTCGCCCTGCTGTTCAATGATACGATTCAACGCACCAATCTTGTGCAATGTTGCACTTTTCTGGGCACTTGTTTTCTGCAAAATATTGCGTGTGTACTGTATTTCATCCTGTACCTTCTTACGTTTCTTCTCCAATTCCTTCCTCGACTGGGAAAATCCCGTTACAGGAAGCATAACTAGAAGAATCCAAAGGATACAGAGACGCAGCATTTCTATTTTTTGGGTGTGTATCCCGATGGAATACTGAACGGGTACGAAGGTATAAACGCATCACTGGGGTTTGTAAACGATGCCTGCAAGCGTACAGTATTTTTGTCACCAATGGCTATAAGCTGCATCTGCTGTGGCACTGAGAAGGATCCGGATCTTTGCTCTCCTTCATAAATAACCTTAATTTGCCTGTTCTTTTCTTTTTCGGCAATGAAGCTTGTATCTATATTGCCGTTACTGTTGGTGAAAATCACATTGGTAATTGGAGGTTTTGCAGAATACCACCCACCGCTGGGAATGTCCTTTTGGTAAAATGTTGTATCAAAAATCGGATTGGAAACAATTAGATTTTGAAGTTCTCTAAGTGAAACAGAAGCTCCCAGCATGGTGGATAAATCCTGGATCCCCAGACGCATATATTCTTTGTGGTAGAGGTCCAGCACCAACACACTATCGCGGGTTATAATTCCCTTTGCCACCTGAATTCCGAAAGCTACAGACACGGAAAACCAGAGAATACTGTCATTACGCATTCTCAGACTCAGGGTACCGCTCATTTCCCCTCCATCTCCTGAAACATAATCAATGTTGAGCCTGTCAGAAAAATAGTTCCAGCTTTTTCGATTAATATTGTCTCCTTTAAGGGCGACAACACTAACACTATCAGCATTATGGTTGCCTATTGTGACCGGCTGGGTTGTTATCACAGCTTTTTTAGACTTACAGGCCCCGGCCAAAGAAAAGAATGCGAGGAAAAATATGATGTTTTTCAATGTCTATCTAACGATTTTTATAATGGTTTATTTTATCCTGAATTCTAACCCTGTTGGAACCCGTTGTGCATGGCAACGCTTTTTCGTAGCAGTTTAGAGCTTCGCTTTGCTGTGATCCATATAAATCTCCCATCAATTCTAATGCCACAGGACTTTCAGGTAAAAATTTATTCAGCCAATGGATAGCCGAAGCTTTATTTTTCCCTGTAATTAAAGCCAAGCGACCTTGTTGCAACACACATTGAAAAAAGGCCCAGCCGTTACCATCATTATCCTTACCATAGCTTCGGGCCTCAAGATTTTCAGGGTCATCAAAAATTCCCTTCAGCAATGATTCAGCTTTCTCCCAGTTCTCCTGGCTTAATGCCAGTTCTACGGAAGCCATAACAGCATTTGTGTGATTTGGCTGAGATACATAATCAATTTCCAGATCCTGTTCCTTTTTCCCTGCCTGAATCAAAATGTAATTTTTTAATGCCACCAGCCTTGTATTATGATCAGAAATTCGCTCACCATCAGTGCAGGAGCGTAACGCATCGTCTCTCATGCCATTTATTAGAAAAGAAATGGCTTTCATCTGATAGCTTTCCGGCACCATGGAATACAATTCGAGCAGTGTATCTGTTTCTGAAAGCATTTTTCCTACTTCACAACCTGCAGATAATGCTGTTAAATATTGTTGCCACAACAAAAGAGACTGCTCCTCTTCGTTGAGGGTCTGTCTAAGGAATTTTGCCGCATCACCGGCCTTGCCGTGATACAGGCACCATAACCCCAGTGCTTTCAGGGCTTCAGGCTCTTTTGGATGGGCCTTACATAGCATACGGAGCATCTGCTCGCAGGAATCATAAGCAGGGATTGTGGGGCTTATGAATTTTTGCAGGCATTTCCACTTAGATTCAAAAGACATTCCCTGTGTTTGCGCAATTTGCTCAATGTATGGTGAAATGATGGTATCATACCCTGTATTCATCTCACAATACAAGGCCTGAAGTTCAAAGTCCTGAGGATCTTGTTGCAATAGGGTATCCAGCAATTGTTTAGCCAAATCTGTGGATCCGTATTCCCTCAGTGTATTTATCTGATTGTAGCGATAATAGCGGCGATCAGGATACTTTCGCCTGAGTGCTGCCCATTGCGCTGCGGCTTTTTCCGGTTCTTCCATGCGGCCCAGGCTCTGAACCCTGAACTCTACAATGGTTTCCATAAGCCCAAACGCTTTTTCCCAGCGATCACATAATTCAAGAACGGATGGATCATAACCACCCATTGTATAGCATCGGGCTGCATCGTTATATACGGTCCAGGCGCGTGGGTGCTTTACCGTGTAAGCTGCATAAATATCACCGGCCTTTACAAATTCACTTTTGCGACGGTAGAGTTCTGCATCCAGCCATATCCACGCCTCCACCGAAGTATCTGCCTTTCGCGCCTTGGCATTGAGGGCAAGCGCTTCATCAATTTTTCCGGTTTTATAGGCAATACAGGCAAGACGATGGTATGCAGGTCCGGATGGCATATTGCTTCGGATATAACGCCTGAACAATGAGTCTGCCTGTTTCCAGTTTTCCTGGATATAGTGAAACTCTGCTGCATAGTACATTTCGCGCAGCGATACGGTATCGGTGGCTCTGGAGGAAGCAGCAGGAACGGGTTTACGGGTACCGCAACCCCAGGCTACCCAAAGTAACGGCAGCAGAAAACTGCCGAATCTTATCATGACTGTGTGGAATAATCTCCAATACTCAGCTCGCAGCTCTGTCCATTCAGGCTCACATGATTTCCTATCATACTGTTGGTAAAATTCAGGTTGCTGATATGGCTGTTATTTTGAATAATGCTGTTGGAAATCACGCAGTTTTCCAGTTTTGTGTTGTTGCCAATACTTACATAGGGCCCAATGGTGCATCCTTTGAGTTCAACGTTTTCACCAATAAAACAGGGCTGAATGATCTGGGTTCCGCCATTGTACCTTTCAGGCGCGATGTGAAAAAGTTCCCGGCGGGTTTCCAGCAGGCGCTTGTTGGTATTTACAGTAGCATCCTTATTGCCACAATCCCACCACTCATCCACAGCACCGGGCTTAAAACGCATGCCTTTGTTTTTCATGTTTTCCAGCGCATTGGTCAGTTGGTACTCTCCCTTTTCACGAATGTCATTATCAATTAGATACTGTAATTCCTTGTGCAGGGTTTCACCGCTTTTGAAGTAATAAATACCAATGATAGCCAGATCTGAAACAAATTCTGTGGGCTTCTCTACAAAATCAGTGATGCAGTTTTCGTTGTCAATTTTTACCACCCCAAAACTGGATGGATTATCCACTTTGTGCACCCATATTACTCCATCAGGATTGGTATCCAGGTGAAACTCCGCCCTGAAAAGGGTATCAGCAAAGGCTACTATTACCTCACCCTGCAGACACTCTTTGGCACATAATATGGCATGGGCTGTTCCCAATGGCTCATCCTGATAGCAAATACGCCCCTTGGCACCAACACTTTGCGCAATTTGTAAAAGATGCGATTCCGTTTCAGATCCAAAGTCTCCTATTACGAAGGCAATCTCGTCAATGGGCTGGTCACAAACTGCGGCAATATCTTCAATGAGCCAGTGAACGATGGGCTTTCCTGCTACAGGAAGCAGAGGCTTTGGAATGGTGAGTGTATGGGGCCGCATACGTTTTCCCATACCGGCCATAGGAATGATTAACTTCATGAATTTATCAATGTTCCGGTTTTACCCAAAAACACTGCAAATTAAATACAAAGGGAGCAATTTTAATGTTTCGTAAAGATTAAGTTGGGTCTGTGTCATATAAAAACTACAGCCATGCCCTGCATCATAAATCGCAGGCTACCCAGATGTAGGGCGAGGTTGTTTTACCCTTCAGGCCAAAAAGTTTAGAAAGTATTTTACCGGTAAACCAGGAAATTTTAAAGAAAAACTTGACTCTTGCGGGTTGCGCATTATAGTTTTCAAGCCAGATGCTGAAGTTACCCCAATACCCTCCCTGTACTTGCTTTCCGCCAAGTTCAGACAGTGTGTTTTTCAACATTTCAGGATTCATGCAGGGAATGTAATGTTTGACATAATTGTCTTTGTCAAACCTGCGCTGAAACCAGCCATTGATGCCTGTAAAATTGGGAAGTATTAAAAAAAGTCTGCCACCGGTTTTCACATATTTTACGTGGGCCTTCAAAATGGCTTGTGTATCCTCAAAATGCTCAATCAGTCCAATGGAAAAAACAAAATCAAAGGTTTGGTGCGCCGGCTCAGCGGCCAGAATATCGGCCTCTTTCCATTCCAGTGCATCCTTGGCAAGCTGATTGGCACTCAGAAACCGGTGCAGCAATGACTCATCTATAAAATAATCAATCAGAGAACATGGCAGACCCAGATCACGCTGCACGTGAATGGAAAAAGTACCGGGAAACCCGCCCAGTTCGCATGCATGCTTGAATGACTTTCCGGTCAATACTTCTTGAAAAAGACGGGTAAAAACGTATTCGGTTCTTACCGGTTTTTCAAACTCCTCTATCTTGCTGTGCCAGTAATCTGACCAGAATTTGCGGGTGGTTAATTCCATAATTAATACTTCATTGAATAAAGCGGCGCCTTTCGGCGCCGCTTTAGATGATTATTTTACCAAGGTCATTTCATTCAGCAAATGACCCGCGCCTCCCAGTTTATCCATAATAAAAAGGGTAAAGCGAATATCTACACTGATGGTTCTCTGCACAGCAGGCATGAATCCGAAGTCGCTGGCAATGGCTTCCCAGTTACCATCGAATGCAGTGCCAATAAGTTCGCCTTTGCCGTTGATTACAGGGCTAAAGCAGGAGGAGCGTCAAATTCAAAATCACCGGCCTTATATTTTTCCAGATAACCCTTAGCCGTGGTAAACTCCTTGTATTGAACACCGTCTTTTGGATCATAATTCAACACAGTACCATAGGTCATGCGCATGGTTCCGTTTGCATCGGGAGCCATAACCTTATCAGGATTCATTTCGCTTAATCCGGCTAAAAACAAACGGTCTGCACGCATCTTTTTGGCATTGATTTCGTCATAAACAGGCTTCAGATCTCCGTTCAGTTTAGCGTTGTAACCACTCACGATGGCAAAAATGGGGTCCTTGGTTAAAGTGCCTACTTTGGGGGCTTTCATAAACTTGGCCAGCTTGGCTTTGTCTGTGAATATGCTGCTTTTCCATAAGTAATCTGCGAGCTTGTTGTAATCTCGCTTGTATTTGGTTACCAGGTTATTTAGACTAATTGGCAAATTAGCATGATCCAAATCTTCATACAGATGACGCAGCACTGACGCCAACACTTCCTTCTCAATAGGTGCATAAAATTCCTTAAACATCTCTTCCAGGTTACCTAAAATCTTTTCAGCACTTTTTGTTCCTTCAGGGCCCATTTTACCATCCTTGGCATCACGCAGCAAACTTGAACTCTGCATGGCAAACACCATAGGCTGGCTATTGGCAATTCCGTCCTGCAGGTAAACGGGATAAAGTCCATACTGATTTAGTTTTTGATATACCTCATCATACAGTGAAGTTACTTCTCCGTAAACATCCTGTTTGTTATTGGCTTTCACCCAGGCTTCAAACTCAAGTTCTACTTTTTTACGGGCCGCAAAAATCTCGGGCTTGCTAAGCTCTCCGGCCTCACCGTTGAACTTATTCCAGTAGTTGCCAAGACCTGCCAGTCTATCACTATACATCAGTCTGATGGTGGCATCCTGTTTCATGTATTTTTCATACACATCCATGATGTCCCGGCGCACCTGCACACGCATGGGACGCTCTTTGCCGCCCAGGTATCGCACACCTTCGCTGTAGGTATAGCGGGTGGTACGACCCGGATAACCCATAATCATGGCAAAATCTCCGGTTGATGTACCTTTCAGACTAACCGGAAAAAACTTCTTGGGCTCATAGGGTTTGTTATTTTTGTTCAAATCAGCGGGTTTGTTATCAGCACCGGAATAAATGCGAAACATGCTGAAATCGCAGGTGTGACGAGGCCAGCGCCAGTTATCGGTTTCACCGCCAAATTTGCCCACGTTTTCGGGTGGCGTGCCTACCAGACGTATATCGCGATACACTTCATAATACATGGCGAGGAAGCGGTTACCACCCCAAAAAGCAACTACCTCAATCACGTAATTGGCTTTGTCTGCGCCCAGGCTTTCTTCAATCCCTTTTTTGGCTTTGGAAACGGCATCTGTTACAGCTTTGCTGCGCTCGGCTTCGGGCATATTTACGGCAATACCGTTCAGTACATTATCTGTAATGTCTTCCACCTTGCGGAGCAACCCGATATTGAAATTGGCAGGACGCTCTTCTTCTTTAGATTTGGCCCAGAAGCCATTGCTGAGAATATTATCCTGCGGGGTGCTCAGTTCCTGAATGGCGCCATAACCACAGTGATGGTTGGTGAGAAACAAACCCTCACGGCTGATAATTTCACCGGTACAGAACATACGACCCTGTTTGCTCATCAGGCGAACTACAGCGTCTTTCAGTGAAGCATTGTTAATGCTGTAAATGTCTTCTGCGGTCAGTTTAAGGCCTTTTGCCTGCATAGGATCCTGCAGTTTTGCCACCATGGTCAGAGGCCACATGCCTTCATCGGCACGCAGACCCAAGATACTAAATACAGAAAGCAATAAAGAAAATATGGTTTTTTTCATAGGTTAAAATGAATTGCAAAGATGCAAAATTTTGGGCAATGAAGGGATATGACAATGGATGAAAAATCAGCGCCGGACCAAAAGCAGTGTTGCAGCACAGAGAAAACCAAAACCGGCTGATAGAGAAGCCGGTAAAACAGTGCGCTGAATAAATAGCGTTGGTTAGGTAATTATATCCGCTCCGGTCTTGCTATTGGTGAAGGGTAATGATCAGTCTCACGGGCCTGTATATCCTATGCCGCCCCTACGGGGCTTGATTCCCTACATGGTTGGATGTTACTAAGATTTTGCTCCTATGGAGCTACATCCATCGTTTGATTTCGGGTATTGTATTGTTGTGGCCCCATCGGGGTTTGTTGGTTATTATGATAATGCCCCTTCGGGGCTGGTAGAGACGGATAACAATCCGTCTCTACAAAATGCATTTCAATAACGAACAAACAATCCATGCCCCATTTTAACCCTCACCCCGAAGGGATGCCATTATGCTGGCACCAAAGGCGCGGTATATCCCGAACTCCGTAGGGGTGGCATTGTCACCCCCTTGGTTTCAGGGGACGTATTTCCAGGTTTACATGGTGGAAATTGCGGGGGCTTTCCAAAGCATACACAATTTGTGAGGCCACATCCTCCGGCATCAGCATGTTATCGTGCGCTTTGATGTTTTCGCTGTGGCGGAAAAAATCGGTTTTTACGCTGCCGGGATAAACGCAGGTAACCTTCACCCCAAAATCACGCACCTCTTTGTACAACGCATCGCTGAAGCCACGCACCGCAAATTTGGTGGCGCAATACCCCGAAACCTGCTGATACCCTTCCAGACCGGCAATGCTGGCAATGTTTACAATATGCCCTACATCCTGCTTTTTCATGCCCGGCAACACCCTGCGCGTGAAATAGAAAATACCGCTTACATTGGTATTGAACATTTCCTGCCACTGCTCCACGGGTATCTCTTCACAAAAACCAAAATAACCCAGACCGGCATTGTTGATGAGAACATCCACCGCGCTGTGTTTTTGCAATATGCTGTCCATCACGGCATCTACCTGGGACTGATTGCCCACATCGGCGTGCAAACAATGATAATTTTCATGCTGCAAACTGCAACCGCTGCGGCAAATCCCATAAACGATTGCGCCTTTTTCCAGCAACATTTTCACACACTCCAGGCCAATGCCTTTGTTGGCACCGGTTACAACAGCTATTTTATTCTTCAATTCCATAAGATTTCAGTTTTTCCAGTAACAATTGCAGGCTATTTTCGGTTTGCTGCCAGTCCCAAGCCAATGCTTCCGGCCGGTAACCATTCTCTTCCACAAAATACCGGTACGATTTATCGTAATACCCCATCAGCAGCTGCACCCAGGTGGTTTTATCTCCCTTCAAAATGGCTTCCTGCGCCTGCTGACACTGCAAACCACCCAGTCTTTTGCGCAGTTTTTCGGTTTTTTCGGCCAGCACAGCTGCATCAAAACCCGCATATTCTTTCACCAAACGCTCGGTGCGCTGTGCCTGTGAAACCTGAATTTCCACTACCGGACTTTGCAACATACTGTTCCAAAACCCATCTGGCATTACACAGCTGCCTATTTTTCGACTTTCGCTTTCCAGTATGAGGGTTTTATTGGCAGGCAATGCTGAAATAGCCGCATGCAGCCGGTTTTCAAACATTTCCACCGTGGGCTGCGTGGGCATGCCCAATCCACCCAATGCGCTGCCGCGGTGCGAGGCCAGGCCTTCCAGATCCACCACAGGATAGCCTCTTTGTAACAGCAACTGCAAAATTTCTGTTTTTCCCACGCCTGTCATGCCGCCCAGCAACAGCATGTTGCGGGGCTCATTGATTTTGGTTTGCACAACGTGCCGGTAGGCTTTGTAGCCACCGGATAATAGATGTACTTGCTCTCCCCCCCACTCCAGCAGGGTGGCAGAAATATGGCTGCGCAATCCACCGCGCCAGCAATAAAACAACGGGCTTGAACCGGCACTTTTGAACTGCTGATACAATTCGTAAAAACGTGGACCGATGAGTTTAAAACCCACTGCCACAGCAGCATCCCTGCCCGATTGTTTGTAGGTGGTACCCACCTGCACCCGTTCCTCGTTGCGCAACAATGGAATGTTTACCGCACCGGGAATGTGACCTCGTTCAAATTCTGCCTCACTGCGCACATCGATAAGGGTGTGGTTTGGAAAGGGAAATGTATGTGCGGAATGAATTTGAGGCATGGAAGACAAGCTAACTATATTGTTTTTTTTCGATGTTTTTATTCTACTTTTGTTTAAAGTAATCTAAAAACAAAAAACCCGGCTTCATCACCAGCATGAATTATCTGGGAGAGGAAGAACCGGGACTCCAATACAAATATACAACAAAATGTTAGAAGAGGCAATTATAAAAAGCATATCTCCTGTTAGGATAAATCCCTATTTAATTTATCAGGATAACAATTTAAACAAGGCCCTGCTTCATTATAAGGCCAACATTAAGATTTCACAATCATTCTACCCTTTGCTGTCCATACTCGAAGTTTCACTCCGAAATAACTTTAATAATCAGCTGCAAAAATACTTTAAAAATCAATGTTGGTTTGATAATACAGTCTTTATGAGTTTGATGAATGAGCACCAGAAAAAACAGTTGCAGGAAGCAAAGAAGAATACATTTTCAGACCCAAATAAAATAATTCCGGAACTGTCATTTGGCTTTTGGACATCGCTATTGGACAGCAGGTTAGAGGCTAGCTTATGGAAACATTTGCGACTGTCATTTCCCCATTGCCCTAAGCATTTGAGGAAAAGAAAAACCATGAGTAGAAAATTCACCATGTTCAGAAAAATCA
The DNA here is from genome assembly GCA_009918425.1 of Bacteroidota bacterium. Lineage (GTDB taxonomy): Bacteria > Bacteroidota > Bacteroidia > NS11-12g > UBA955 > RGEC01. The sequence continues at coordinate 25,412 of RGEC01000002.1, read as the reverse complement.
GAAACAGAATTTTTCATCATGAGCCCATTAGTTGGAAACGATCCGTTTTAATAGAATACCATGATGAAATGTGTGAAGCCATAAAATGGCTAAATGATTCCCTCTATCATTGGAGCATAGATTGCACAGATGCTAAATCCGTTATAGAAAACTACAGAAATATCATTAAATAAGTATTAAGTAGCTTATTCCATCAGGATAACTGAAAGGTAGCTGTGTAAACCGATGCCAACTAATTCATGGCGTTGCAACCATCTGCCGTGTTGTGCCCGAAACATTATTTTTTGAAATGCTATGGTTGTTTGTGCTAAATACAATAGTTTCGTGTTTCACTACTCATTCAAACAACCTATGAGAACTGCCATTTTTCCCTTTGTTTTAATGGCAGGAATGCTTAAACTTACCGCCAAAGGTCCGGGCGGATCAAACACGGTTTCCAAAAATCTGTTTATTCTTGACGCGCCCAAAAGTTGTGTCATAAAGAATGTGAGCGTTACCCAGATGCCTTTTGCCGATGGCAACGGTGCCGGCTGGGATTTATTTGACGGACCTGATGTATGCTATAAAATCACCAATGCCAACGGCGATGTGCTGGTGGATGGAACCAGTGCCCGCTTTGACAACACAGCAGCCGGAAACCTTCCCCGTAGCTGGACAGTAAACCCCGCACACAACATTTCACCACTGAATACCGCCAGAAACATACAGATTCTGGATTATGACCTGCTGGATCCAAGTGATGTAATTGGCAGTGTGGCATTCAACCCCAATAACTATCTGGGGCAATACCCCGGAACCATCACCCTGACCGGAAAGGATATCACCGTGGTGTTGACCGTTCAATGGCAATAATCAAGGGAATTCTGTAAGGATTTGTTCATTAAACCGAACTCCGGTTAATGCAGCACTTCCAGCAAACTGCGATAAGCCAGTACACGCTCACCATATTTTTCGCGGGTTTTGGCCTGAAGGGCCGGTGCATGGGTATCGCGGTAGTGCTCATAATCCGCCATGCTTTGTGCGGTGTACTGAACGGCTATGTTCACACCTTCATCATCATCGGCCTGCGTGAGCAGCCGCATCATTTTTACTTCCAGAAAACAACCGGTGGCCATTACATCGGGCAGATGCTCGTTTAGCATCCATGCAAGCCATTCTGCTTCCATATCGGCTGAGATGTGGCAGGTAACGTTATAAACAATCATTACAGCGCTTTTACGCGAATATGGTAGCTTTCCATGATCAGGTTGGCCAGCAATTTCTTGCAGGCAGTTTCTGCGGCGGCATAAGCAGCTGCCTCATCAGCGGCCTCCATTTCAAGGGTCATAAATTTACCCACACGTACCTCACTCACTTGGGACAGGCCGATGGATGCCATGCTGTGGGTAACCGCCTTGCCCTGTGGATCCAACAATCCTTTTTTGGGCATGATTTCAATTTCTGCGAAGAATTTCACAAGGCAAAGTTACCCATATTTAAGCAAAGCGGAACATGCCTTTTACACAGAATCTGCACAGATGGGTTGCTTTGCAAAAAAGCTTGTGCTGCTACATACAAGTTTCAACGTTTCACCCGGTAACGCGTTTTATTCATGTTACCCGTGCTTTCGAAATACTGCAGTTCCAGACCCTTTTTCAAGTCTCTGCTGGCAGTAGCCGAAGAAATACTTTTAAATACATTCATGTAATCCTTGCGGCTAAAATCGCTGAAACCTAGCGTAATAAAGTGTTCCAGTCGGTCATCATCGCTCATAATTCTGCTATTGAAGGCAAGCAGGTCTTCGAGGCATTTATCAATAACCTCCAGCATGTATTCAATAAATGGGGTCGATTTCCCGGTTTTATCACTCAACGCAAGTGATTTATAATATGCGTCCTGCGTATTTTTGATTAAAGTTTCGAAAGGTAAATATTCAAAGATAGGATAGCGGTCAATCAGGATTAACGTTTGCCATAGCCTTCCCATTCTTCCATTTCCATCGATAAACGGATGGATAAATTCCAGTTCATAGTGAAAAACACAGCTTTTAATGAGTGCAGATTCCCCGGAATCATTCAAGTAGGCAAACAGGTTTTTCATCAAATGGGGAACATTTTCGTGTGGCGGTGCGATATGCTCAACCTTGGTACCTTTCACGATGCCCACCCCTTTATTTCGGTATTTTCCGGCATGCTCTACAAGGCCTTGCATCAGTGTTGCATGGGCTTTCAGGAAGCTTTTTTCCGATGTATAGCGATATGTATGAAGCTTCTCGTAAACCTGTATGGCATTTAAAACCTCAAGTACATCCTTGCGTGGTCCAACTACTCTTTTATTTTCAATCAATGCTGTAATTTGTTCTTCGGTAAGGGTATTGCCTTCAATCTGCAGCGAGGAATGAATGGTTTTGACTCGGCTCTTTTTAAGTAACTCAGGCGATTTCTTGTATAAATGCGTTGCATTGACCATGCCTATCTTCTCTGAAATGGAACTGATGAAATCCAGTATCCGTGGGGTAATATCATAGGGTGGTTTCATTTGATAGTATCATTTGATAGCATCAAAGGTAATGATTTTTAACCATTGCGCAGATTTAGATACCGATGCTGCGAAAAATGACTTTGCCGTGTACACATTCCGTGGTTACTTTGAACATTGATGCGCAAAACCATTGGTATATTGTTAAGTGTAGGCCTGCTTTGGGCATGTAACAGCCCTTCCGGAGAAACAAGGGAGAAAAAAGACAGCGCCCAAACAGAGATACAAAAAGATACCATTGCCACACAGCAGCCGGAAGTAGTGGAGGCAGACGAACACAACCTCACCGATAAAACAAAACTGCAAGCCATGCATCTGCTGGGCAAGGAAGTACAATGCAACTATACCGAAATCCCCACCCGGCTTAAAGAGCTAATACCCGGTATCATGCAGGCCATCAGCAATAACAAAGCTGTGATTACAGGCAGTTATCACATAGTTCTGACAGAAAACCCAGATGCATCGAAACCGACACGTGTTTTTATCGGCATACCCGTTCAAAAACCCATCAAAGCGACAGGGATGAACATTTACAACGTCACTGCCGGAAATTACTTGCGCCACCAATGTTCGGCAGAACCGGGAAAATCCCTTTTCGTACATCAGCATATTTTGAAAAAAACAAATCCAAAAGCAGGGCTTCCCATTATCGAAAAATACAACGAAACCCGCAATGATGAGATGACCCCAGTTATCAGCAAAGCAATATTCTATTACACGATAACCCAATAATGGCTGCCGGTTTGAAATTATCATGCTTTTTCACTAAATTTGGTAACCGCATGTTCAGATTGCTGTTAGCGCTAATATTGATGCTTAGTTTGAGACCTTCGGCCGCTCAAAACGTATGGGAACCGAAAGCGAATTTCCCCCTGGAAGGTCGCGTAGCAGCAGCACAATTCACCCTGGGCGGATTTGCCTACATTGTTGGCGGAATTGACGCTAAGGGTTATCAGCGAGATGTGTGGATGTACAATCCACATACAGACAGCTGGTCGCAGAAAAACACCTTTCCGGGAACAAAAAGGGCAGAATCTGCAGCCTTTGTTATCGACAGTTTTGCCTACGTTGGCGGAGGAGTAACCATTGGAAGTCATTTTCGCGATTTTTATCGCTACAATCCCAAAACAGATGTATGGACCCGTATTGCAGATTTACCACTTGACTGGAGGGCTGCAAGTGCATTTTCCGTAGACTCGCTGGGTTATGTCATGGGCGGAATGGCTGGTGATGGCAGTGCAAATCAGCATTTGTATGCATACAACCCAATAATCAACACCTGGCAGCGAAAAAAAGACTTTCCGGGAACACCCCGATTCTATCCTTTCATGGTCTCCATGAACAAAAAAGGATACGTGATGGGTGGATTTATTAAGGGATTGCATTTCAACGACTTCTATGAATATGACCCTTCAACAGATAGCTGGAATTCCCTGCCTTACTTCGGTGGAGGTCCACGGGTTTCCCCGGCAGGTTTTGTATTAGGCGATAAAATCTATGTAGGCAATGGCCGTAACAATGGCATCCACTTTCAAGACTGGTGGATATACCAAAACCAAACAAACAGCTGGAAACAAATGATAAATTATCCGGAGGATTTCTCCTACGGCACAACCGGCTTTTCCATTGGAGCAAAAGGATTTTGTGGATTGGGACAGAGCAGCAAAGTTGGTTTGCGCTATTCAAGCAGTTTGTTTTCATTCACGGATACAGGTTCGGTTGATTCTGGTCCGATGTCTGAACTGGAATCCTATCATGTATTCGGTACTCGGGATATCATTTTTAAAAATGTTTCCGGGACGGTAAGATATTCTCTGATTGATGCAACAGGAAGATATATTGTAAAAAACAAAATCATAACGCAGAACAAGATTGAAACATTGCCTGTATTGAGTTCTGCCATATACAATGTGAGTATTGAGCATCGTGGTCGTCGTTTTTCGTATAAACTATTTTACCCGCCCGACATCACGCCATGAAACCCTGGATGAATCTTTCCGACCTGATGGGCGGGGTTCGCAGGGCCCTGGAAGCAGGATTTAACGGCCACACATTTCGAATTATTGCAGAAACCACCGATGTAAAGATTTACCACAACCGGCAATACGCATTCCTCAACCTGGTTGAAAAACAAGGCACAGAAATTGCCGCTGCCGCAAGTGCTGTATTATGGCGAGAGCATTTTCACCTCATCAAAGAATTTGAAAACATCACCGGCATTACCTTCGAGCAAAACCTGCAGGTAGTGCTGGAAGTAGAAATACAGTTTCATGAGCGCTATGGGCTGCGCCTGAACATTATAGACATAGACACCGCCTACACCCTGGGAAAAATGGAGCAGGAGCGGGAAAAGGTCCTTCGCAAACTGGCCTTCGATGTACCGCACCTGGTTTGGCTGGAAGACGGCGATTATGTCTCGGCCAACCACCTGCTCAACAAATCTCTGGTAATGCAGCGCGTAGCCCTGATAGCAGCCCCGGGCAGCGACGGTCGTCGCGACTTTTTAAAAGAACTGGAACAAAACACCTGGAATATTGCCTACACTGTAGAAGAGTTTCCGGCATCGGTGCAAGGGCAGAATGCAGCCCGAGAGCTTTTAAAACAACTCAACACCATTGTTTCCAGATGTTCGGAATTTGATGTGATTGCCATGGTGCGCGGCGGTGGCAGCAATACTGACCTTACGGCTTTTGACGACTATGACCTTGCTAAATGCATTGCCGATTGTCCTAAACCTGTGCTCACCGGCATAGGCCACGACCGCAATATAAGCGTGGCAGACGTAGTGGGCCATACTATGCTAAAAACACCTACCCGCTGTGCTGCCGCCATAACTGAGCACAACCTGGCTTTTCTGGGATGGCTGCAGGACGGACAAACCCGAATCGGGAATGCGGCAGCCCGCTTTTTTGAAAATGGAAAGCAACAGGCACAGGATGCCTCTCGCCGCCTGAAAACGGCAGCATCCTGGCTATTGGAGTCGGAAAAAAACAAACTTCTGCAAGCTGAAAAACACCTGGATATGCTACAACCCTCCAAAACCCTGGAAATGGGTTACGCACTGATATCCAAGAATGGACACATTGTTACATCGTGTCAACAAATTATGGAAAACGATACTATTAAAATTCGATTTTCAGATGGATATTCGCACGCCTTGATTACCTCAAAAAATGACAACTAAGGATACTTTTTCTTACGAAGCGGCTAAAAAACGCCTTGATGTTATCATGAAAGACCTTGAAAGCGGTAAAATCAGTATTGATGACCTGGAGACCACTTTAAATGAAGCCAAAGATTTAATTCAGAAATCCCTGAAAAAACTAACCGAAACAGAAAAAATTATTAAAAATTGGGAAGCCTGACCCCGCTAAAACCCGGAGATCAAATTGCCCTCATTGCCCCTGCCAGAGCTGTGAGCAGGGAGGAAATGTCGGCATTTACAAACTGGTGCAAAGAACAAAACCATGACTCCGATTGCTGTAATGGCTGGTGGGCTTTAGCGATATTACCACCCTGCACCTACACTTCAATAAACTCGGTATTCCTACCCTGCATGGGCCTATGGCCATACATTGGGGCATACAACATAAATACACCCATGAAAATGTTGCGTGTGTAGAAGAGGCAATATTTAAATTAAAAGTTGAAGTAACTGATTCCAATACAAATACAGGAAATAATTTACATTTTAAAGGAAAATTACTGGGAGGAAATCTGAGCCTTGTTTTCGCCTCATTGGGAACCCCTGAACAACCCGATACCGAAAACGCCGTTTTGTTTTTGGAAGATCTGGATGAATATCTGTATCACATAGACCGAATGATGATGGCACTGAAAAGATCCGGAATGCTTAAAAAACTCCGGGGACTTATTGTTGGTGGAATGACAGACATGAAAGACAACGCTGTCCCGTTTGGACAAACGGCGGAGGAAATTATCCGTCAACACATGTTGTGATATGATATTCCTCTCATTTTCAATTTTCCTGCAGGGCATACGCCAAAAAATGCTTGTTTAATCATGGGTGCTGAATGTACTTTTGAAAACGGAAAGCTAACTCAGCAACTTTAGCCCACTTGATTTCGCGCGAAACATATATAGAACTCACCAAGTTTGGCATTGTAGGCGCCCTGTGTTTTGGTATGGACCTAAGCATTTACTACGGGCTGACCACGATACCCTGGATACCTACATTCATTGCCAAATCTATAAGTACGGTATCTTCCACCATGTTCAATTACTATCTGAATAAAACCTGGACCTGGGGCCAAAACAACCGTGATGCTAAACGCTTTACCCGCTATATCGCACTCTACAGTGTAAGTGGACTGCTGAACGTTCTTTCCAATGAACTATTTCTTCAGTGGCTTCCCAATAACGAATTTCAGATGCTGATTGTACATACGGAACAAGCCTTACAAAAGCCATTTTTTACCATTAAGCTGGATAAATTTCTTGCGGTTATCGGCGCCACCATTGTGGGTATGATTGTGAACTTCATCGGGCAGAAATGGTGGGTATTCAAAGAAACTTCCGCAACGTCTTTTCCTGAAGACACAGGGAAAATCCGTTAATACTATCTGCGTGCCAAAAACTGGTATTAAATTTGACATTAATTAGGTATATGAGAATCCATTCCCTTACTGCGATCCTGGCAGGCACCTTCTTTTTATCGGCGTGTGATATACTGAACCAAATGCCTGTTCAAATAACCCTGCCAACTGCAGAAAATTCTATCCCTACAGAATCTGAAGCTTCCTCCGGACTCGGAGAGGCCTTAATCAATGGTATTGAAAAAGGCACAACAACGCTTAATAAACCCGGGGCCTTTTTCCAGAGTGCAGTGCGCAAAATCCTTTTACCAAAAGAAGTTCGGGATCTTGAAAGTAAAATACGAAACAATGCCGTACTGAATGCCGCCATCGGAGGTCAGCTTGATAAAGCAGTCAAGGCTATGAACGATGGAGCTGAAAACGCTATGGGTAAAGCCATGCCTATATTCAAGGATGCTGTTATGAAAATGACATTTACAGATGCCATGTCTATTCTTCGCGGAGGAAACGGTGCCGCAACCCTGTATTTAAAAAACAATACTTCTACATCGTTGCAGGCTGCATTTAAACCTGTAATAGAAAATGCGCTGAATGAGGCAAAAATAACTGAGTACTGGAATCCTATTATCCGTGAAATCAACAAACCGCTCAACAAAACCCTGCTGGGCATAAAGCAGGATATTAACCCCGATCTGAATGCTTACGTGACGGAGAGAGCCACCACTGCCCTGTTTCAGGAAATAGAGCAGCAGGAGAACGCCATCCGTGCCAATCCTGTGGAAAGAACCACCGCGCTGCTTAAAAAGGTGTTCAACTATGCCGAAAGTCAAAAAAAGTAAGCAGACAATACCCGACATAACGCTAAAATTTGTTTAATTTTACCTCGTGAGAGGCTCCGTACTTTTGTTTGCTTACCTGCTTATGTGCACCATTAATGCACAAGATAGAGGTCTTTCCCAAAACATAAGTTACACGGCTGTTTCGGTGTCTTTTCAAACAGCCTTAGCCGGATTTGAACAACGCATTGGCCTTCCTTTTCAATACGACGCTTCCCTGGCCCCGTCTGCTGATAAAAAATTCAGTTTCCGCTACAATCAGGTGCGTGCTTCTCAGGCACTGCAAGATTTTTTGGCTGCTGCAGGATTGCGGTATGAATTTGAAAACGGTCAGATTTTTCTAAAAAAACGGCTTCCGCAGAACATAGAAACAGGTTACCGCATTTCAGGGAGAATTTTATCTGCGGGCAATGGAGAATTTATAGGTGCTGCCACCGTGGGAACCGCCAAAAAGCCATACATGACAACAACCTCAGACGCCGGCTTTTTTAGCCTGTTGCTTCCTGCAGGAAAAAATATACTGCAAATTACCTATCCGGGTTACAACCCCATAATTGATACGCTAATTGTTGACCGTGACTACAACCTGCAGTATGAAATGCTGAAACAAAGCACAACCCTGGATGCTGTGCAAATACAGGCGCTGAAAGGACGTGGTTTACAGTCTGTAGTTCAGGGCCAGACCGACCAGCACGAAATGAACCGAATTCGCCTTGGGTGGATGCCCCAGTTGCTGGGAGAGCCGGATGTAGTGCGCACCCTAAGCATGCTGCCCGGTGTAGTGGGTGGAAGTGAAGGCATGCTGGGTATGTATGTTCGCGGCGGTGCCGCAGATCAGAACCTGGTGCTGCTGGATGATATGCCCGTATTTAACAGTTACCACCTTTTTGGTGTTTTTTCGGTATTTAACGATGATGCACTTCGCTCAGCACGGTTGCTGAAAGGTAGTTTTCCTGCCCGATACGGTGGACGCCTAAGCAGTGTAATTTCGGTACAAAGCAAGGAGGGGAACCGCCAAAAACTCAGTGGCATTGCCAATGTAGGTTTACTCTCAGGGCGCGTTTTTCTGGAAGGACCCATCAGGAAAGACCGCACTACCTTCACTTTGTCCATGCGCCGCAGCTACATCGATTTTCTGGCAGGACAGGCCGCCTCATTTCTCAACCTCAGCGACAGCATAAATCCCAATAATCTCTATTATTTCTGGGACCTAAATACCCGCATTACACACAGATTTAACAGCAAAAGTAGAATCAGTGCAGGTTTTTATGGCGGCCAGGATATTGGCGGACTAATAGAATATTCTAAAAATGAACAACTTGAAATAAGCACGGAGGAGCGCAAAAAGCAGTTAACAGGCTGGGGTAACCGTGTGGCCGGCATCAAATGGAACTATCAGGCACGAACAGGCCTCGAGTGGTTGCTTAGAGCACATATTACGCGCTATCGCTATGAGTACAGCCGTGAATTTTCATTTCGAAGAGAAAGCAAGATAAGTCCGCAAACCGATGTCGATGACTACACCCGATATGAACTGGAAAATGGAATTCAGGACATGGAAGCCGCCTGGGAACTGCGGATGCGCATCAAACCGGGACTGGTGTGGGAACAGGGGTTCGGAATAGCCAACCACAGGTTTATTCCTGGAAACAGAAAACAGTATAGCCGCATCAATAAAACAGAGAGCGATCTTGTGTATAACGACGCACGGCTCAATGTGCCGGAGTACTTCACCTACACGGAGTTTCAGTACAACGGCAAACGGCGATGGATAGGAGCTGCCGGCCTGCGGCTGGGCAGCTTTAGATTGCCGGAGCCTTACTATTTTGTTTTGCCTGAACCCCGGCTTAATATTAAATATCGCCTGAAAGAAAACCAGTTTCTTCACGCCTCAGCCACCCGTAACCGTCAGTTTTTTCACCTGCTGAATAACCTTAGTCTAGGTCTTCCCGGCGATATCTGGGTGCCCAGCAATCGACAGTTTCAGCCGGGCCGGGCCGATCAGCTTAGTCTCGGCTATGCCCAAAGCAGGCCTTCATGGTCTTTCAGCACAGATGTATTTTACCGCAGTTTCAACCATATACTGGAATATAAGGACAATGCAGGATATGTCACTTCAGGAAAAAACTGGGAAGATGCTGTAACATCAGGAAACGGCGAGGCCTACGGCCTGGAAGTGCTGGCAGAAAAAACTGCCGGAAAGCTTAACGGCTGGATATCCTACACCCTCATGTGGAACAACCGATGGTTTGCAGATTTAAACAACGGGCTCTCTTTTCCTGCACGCTACGATAGAAGACACAATATATACCTTGCCGGCGTTTACCATTGGAAACCCAATATAGACATCAATGCCGCATGGACCTTCAATAGTGGATTTGCCTACACCTTGCCGGTAGCCACATACAGCTCACCCACCCCAAACGATCCCTACCGCGATATTTTCATATACGGCAACCGTAACAACGCCCGCGCAGCCGACAATCACCGTCTGGATATCAGCATTACCCTTCAGAAACAGAGAAAAGGATATGTGAGATACTGGACTATGGGCGTATTCAATGTATACAACCGGTTTAATCCTTTCTATATCAACCCCGGCTTTGATAAACTGGGCAACCGTAAACTTTATCAGGTAAGTATGTTGCCTTTATTACCCAATATCAGTTATAAAATAACCTTTTGAGAATCCTCGTATTTTATACTGCAAGCGTGTTGATTTTATGCGGATGCATAAAAGAAATTCCGTACAATTCTGATTACCTGAAAACGCCATTACCTGCAGTGCATTGCTTCATTACCCCAGACAGTATTTTAACTGCAGACTGCAGGCTTACCGCGCCCTTTGGCAGCAAAGACATGCCCATAGGCAATGCATTTTTCTCAATAATAAAATCAAATACAACCAAAGATACCACCATATATACCGGAAACGGTATTCACCTGTTTGGTTCCAACTCCCTGAAATCAGGCGACACCTTTGTTTTCAGGGGCTATGTGAACGGCTACAAATTTGATATATCAGAAATTATACCCAAGCAAGTTTTTATTAAAAATTTTGATACAATACGACAACTTATACCCGGCATAGGCCGCGCTTTTTCAGTAGCCGTGAGGTTTGATGATGATGCCGCTTTTGAAAACTATTATCGCTGCTACCTCTATAAAACAGCCTACAGGTATATATATGATTATACGGGTAAGTTATCGGACAGCTTCCTGCAAAAAGATATTATTTCCCTCTATTCGGATGACCTGGCTGCAACAGACAATGATTACAACAATTACAGTTCAAGAGAATTGCTTTTCTCTGATGCTACCTTCAACGGGGTTAATAAATATATGGTTTTATATACTTCAGACCCGCTGCTGAAAACCCCTGCTGAAAGGCCTGTAAGTATTGAATTTCACCTGGAAAATATCAGCAAATCCCTGTTCAATTTCTACAACACCCGCAATGCCCACATCTGGCAACAACAGAGCATTAGTCAGCTTCCGGGTAAAATAATGGGAAATGTGCCAGGAGCGTTTGGGGTGGTTGGGTCGTACACGGCAGACTTCAGATCATTTGTATTAAAACGCTAATCTTTTTTGTAGCAAGGATATCCTAAAATTGTTACACAACGAAGCTCATTTGCGGAAAGACCGCAAAATATTTTTTTATGCTTTTAATTTATTTTATTGATATTCATATTGTTATGAACACCTAAACAATAATTTATGATTTACTTATTGTAAGTTTAACAATATTCTTATTGTTTTTTTTACAATATGAATATTTCCTATATCTTTGTTGTTAACTAATTATCTTTTGAAAATGAAAAAAATATTTACTCTGATGCTCATGGTCGCTTCATTGGGCGGCTTGATGGCTCAAAAGAAAGTAACCTTTAAGGTAGACATGAATCAGTTTACCGGTGGTTCCTTTACTACCGTTTACGTGAGTGGCAATTTCAACAGCTGGTCCGGCAATTCCAATGCGCTTAGTGATGCTGATGCAGATGGTGTTTGGGAAGGCACAATCAACATTACCGATGACTCCATTGAGTATAAATTTACCATGGATAACTGGAGCAAGCAGGAAAACCTTACTCAAGGATCATCATGCACCAAAACCACAAGCGGTTATACCAACCGTTTTGTAAAACTGACCGGTGATGTGACACTGGCTAAGGTCTGTTTTGAAAGCTGTGCAGCTTGTTCTTCGGTTACCAAAAAATCAATCACTTTTAATGTTAACATGAAACAGTATTCAGGTTCATACACCAATGTGTATGTTAGCGGTGATTTTAATGGTTGGTCCGGCAACAGCAATCAGCTTACCGATGCAGATGGCGATAAAATTTATTCGGGTACTTTCGACATTACCCGCGACTCGATAGAATACAAATTCTCTATTGACAACTGGGCAGGTGATGAAAAACTAACTTCCGGCAGCACCTGCACCAAAACCACAGGGGGCTACACCAATCGCTTCCTGAAAGTTACCGGCTCCAAGGTTCTTCCTAATGTATGCTGGGGTAGTTGCAGCGAGTGTACCAACGATGTAACCTTCAAGGTAGATATGAGCAAATACACAGGTGGATCCTTTACCACTGTATACGTAAATGGCTCTTTCAACGGATGGTGCGGTAACTGTAACCCTATGGATGATGCAGACAAAAATGGTGTTTGGGAAGTGAAACTGCCCCTACCTCAGGATTCTATCGAATACCTATTTACCCTGGACGGCTGGAATGTGGCAGAAAAAATGAAATCCGGATCTTCCTGTACAAAAACTACCGGTATTTACACCAATCGTTTCCTCAAAATCAACGGTGCTACTGTTTTGAATGCAGTTTGTTTTGAATCATGCGAAAGTTGCGCCAACACCAAGCCTAAAGCCAATGTGACTTTCAAAGTAGATATGAGTTCCTATAAAAACACTTTCACTGCAGTAAACCTAAACGGTTCATTCAATGGCTGGTGCGGCACCTGCAATCCCATGACAGACGCCGACAATGATAAAATATACGAAATCAGTCTTCCCTTGAATGCACTTGATACTTTTGAATATTTATTTACACTTGACGGATGGGCAGTGAAAGAAACTTTCAAAGGTGGCGAAAGCTGCACCAAAACTACCGGCAGCTTCACCAATCGATTGCTTACTGCAAAGGCCGATACAACCCTGCCCGCTTTTTGCTGGGAATATTGCGGAACCTGCCAAAGCATGGGCAATACACCATTGAGCACTCATGGAATCAGTGTATATCCCAATCCTGCTCAGTCAAATATCAGCGTATCTGCAGTGTTCAATTCAGGCGTATCCGGAAACATAAGCATTAGCGACATTCTTGGCCAAAAAGTTTACGGATCAGCCTTCACCGGCAATGCTGTGAATACAACCATAGACATGGGCGCATTAAAAGCCGGTGTTTATATGCTGGTAATCACTGCAGGTGAACAAACCTACCGCGAACAGATCATTCTCAACAAGTAAAAAATCATTTGGTTTGATATACAAAGAGGGAGGCCATGTGCCTCCTTTTTTGTTTACGGAATGTATTCAAACGAGCGAACAACTACCTCGAATGGTTTACCATCTGATGGGGGTAATCCATTCAATAACCACAGATTCATTCTGGCGCGGGTAGTGGCGCCGGGCGCAGGTATAATAATGGGATTTGATACACGTCCACCTTCTATTTTGGTTCTTACAGGGTTATTCAGGTTAAAATTCCAAGAAGCAATGGGATTGCCACCCGGATAAACAGCACCTGTGTATGAATTCCAGGTTATTTCGTCGGCCTGCCAGTTAAATACATGTGTACTGGGTTGCTTTAGCTTAGCCACCTGCATCTGGGGTTTGAAGGAACGCTCACTGTAAGCTATAGGATTATCGAATATTACCGGCTGAACAGAATAAGTCAATGTCAGGCTGTCACTGGCCTTAAACCACTTTGAGAATTCAATATCCACTTCACTGTTGGCCTGCTCTTTGAAAGAATTGTCATCCCAGGTAAACAAACCCAGTACTATCCGTTCATTGATATTCGCCACATTGCTTTCAAGGCAAAACACATAGGTTCCATAGCCCATATTTTCCGTGCAAATCACTTCACTGCTTTGCCATTTCCCGTTGATATAAGCAATACGCAAATGCAATAGCCCATCCTTATCCACCCAGACCATACTGTCACTTCCATTAAAGTAGTTAGGCCCGGGCCCTACCGGTGTAATACTTGACTTAATATTCCACCCATATCCCGAAAACACAAAATCGCCGGAATCACGTATTATTCGGTTGCGGGTAGTTGGTGGATCTGATTGCTTACAGGTTGTAATTAATCCCAATAACAGCAATCCTGCTGTGGTAATTATTGATGTTGACTTGAACATGCTCATGGATTGTATTGTATTTGTTTTGTTTCCGTTCCGATAAAAAACTTCAATTCCCCTTCTGCCCTAAAGGGCTTCAAATCGGCACCGATATCTCCAAGTTGCATTGCAGGTATAGCGAACCGTACCCTTTTTGTTTCGCCTGCTGTTGCATATATTTTCATAAACCCGCAAAGTTTCTTTACGGAAGGTGTCACGGCTGCATATTCATCGCGGTAATACACCTGCACAACTTCCTTCCCGGCCCTACTTCCTGTATTTTTCACCATAACACTAATGAAAAAAGTGTCTTTCGCTGCCTTCACTTGCAGATCTGAATATTGAAAGCGGGTATAAGACAGGCCGAAACCAAAATCATACAAAGGATTGTAGCCTTTATCCCCAAAATTCACATCATTGTCTTCGGTACGCTTATGGTCATAATGTACAATATCACCGCAGTATCGGGGGTAGGTAAACGGCAATTTTCCGGAAGGATTGATATTCCCATACAAAACAGACGCAATGACCGGCGCTGCTTCGTGGCCTGGAAGGTAGGTGTGCAAGACGGCGGATGCGGCTTCAGCCCACTCGGTAATGATGCGGGGACGACCAAGGCACAAAACCAATACCACAGGCACATTCATGGCCTTTAGCTGCTTTGCCAGATTTCGCGTGTTTTCATCTACAGGCAATTCAAGTTGATTGATGTTTCCGGGAATTTCTGTGGCAGGGGTTTCGCCCAGACACAAAATCGCCACACTTGGCTTACTTTTGAGTGCACGCCTGCACGATTTCGGATCAGCTGCATTGGCAAAAATAATTTTATCTGTTGCCAAAAATTTTAATGCCGATAAAATGGTAGGTTTGGTTGAATCTACATACCTTTCATCCTGACCCAGCCAGGTTTGTGACCAGGCCCCGTTCAGCATTTTTATGCTGTTGGCAGCATTCCCAAAAACCAGAACCTTGTCCTGCTGTTTTAATGGCAACACCGCCTCATCTGAAGTGGTATTACGGAGTTCATTTTTCAGCAGGGTCAGAGATTCTGAAACAGTTGCCGTTGCTACCGACGCAAAATCAGGCGATGCAAAAATCGGATAATAGTTACGGACATAATCGGCGTCCCATTTTTCAATGCCCAGCTCCAGCTTGAGTTTCAGAATTCTTTTCACAGAAACATCGATTCGACTTTCTGGCACTTCCCCCGATTTTACCAGATTCAGCAACAGTTCATTAAACTGAAAATCATTAGGGGTCATGCTCATGTCTATACCGGCCATAACCGCCATTTTAACAGCATCGCGCAATGAAGGGGCCACACGGTGCAGGGTATGCAGTTTATAAATGTCTTCCCAGTCCGTGACGGCCACCCCGTCAAAACCCAGCTCATCGCGAAGCAGCCCTGTTAAAATTTTGGGGTTTGCGTGAACGGGCGTACCATTAATTTCACCGGAATTGATCATCACTGTCTTGGCCTTTAGGCGAATGGCCTCCTGAAAGGTGGGCAGAAAGTATGCCCTAAGTTCGCGGTCACCAATCCAGGCGGGGGTTCTATCTTTACCACTCAGCGGATAGCTATAGCCCAAAAAATGTTTCATACAGGCAGCTACCTGCAATTCTCCTATTTTTTCTCCCTGGTATCCTTCGATACAGGCTGTTGTCATGCGGGTTGCCAGATAAACGTCTTCCCCATAGGTTTCAAAAAACCTCGACCAGAGCGGCTGTCGGGCCAAATCCAGCACCGGTGAAAAATTCCAGGGGATGCCCGAAGCACGCGTTTCGTAAGCCGTAATCTTTGCAGCAGCCTTCACCAGATCCGGATTCCATGTGGCTGCCTGTCCTATCTGCTGAGGAAACAAGGTAGCCCCGATGGTATAGTTGGCACCATGAATCGCATCTATACCATACAGCACGGGTATATCATGGCCCGCAAACAGGCGGTTTGCCTGCTGTATGCTGTCAATAATACTGATCCAGCGCTCACGCGCAAGGGCATGAAAACCGCAACCGCAGTTTAACACAGAGCCCACCTTGTATTTGCTGAATGCCAGTCGCAATTTGGCCGTGTCAAGTGCAAGGGGATCCTGCAATTCACAAATTTTTCCTTTGCACAGTACACCCAGGTCGATTTGAGACATCTGACCGATTTTTGCTTCAATATTCATGACTGAAAGCAGGGAATCTGCCTTCTTTTCTATGGGTGTTTGCGCATTTATTGTATTAAATACAATAAGAAAACAGGTTAAACCTATACTTAGAGGGTTTTTCATTGACCTACTTTTTTCGGATTAAACGAATATCATCCATATATACATTGCCGTCTGCCTCAAACTGTATGATAAACTGTTTGATCATGGCAGCACTGGCATTAAACCTTTCAAACGGAAACTCAGACAGCGGTATAATGGCCGCGGTCCAGCCCCCGGGCATGATTTTATTGCCCATCAGATAACGGGGTGAAAAGCCGATAAAACACTGGGCTCCTGTGTAATCTTCCAAGGCCAGAGCGAGCGGCAGGGTTTTCAGGGTGTCGGTTTCAGAACGCAACATTATTTGTATGGCAGCTGAATCCACGATCGAAGAAATATCCTTGGGTTGCCAGTTGTCCCAGCCAATGCCCATCCCAATCCACTTGCAGCCACCTGCAATTTTATCCCATTGGGCGTGCAGACAAAATTGACCTGTATAGGGAAGACGGTCAGATTTACTTACCGATACGCATGCCTTTTCTTTGGAAAACCATACTTCAGAACCCATTGATTCATCAAAAACACCCAATGCACTAAACCCGCCGATTTGAGCGGGTACCGAACCGTTTGACTCATCATATAACTGCTGTTTTTTAAACCGCAACTTGTTTCCGGTAATCTGAACCGTATCCATGTTATCTACAGCTGTATTCTGGCCTGAAGCCGAAGCTGCAGCACACAGCAAGATCCCCATTAAAAAAGGATATTTCATTACAGTTCCAGGGGCGTTTTCTCAGTAAAAATAAGGTAATCGATTTTTGTGCTCCCGGCACCCATGGACGGATTCGCTAGGTGCAGCATAGAAATGGTCACCACACGATTGGGGTTATGTCGATTATTGCCATTGTTAGGAGCGGGCTGCCCATTCACCAGGTGAATCAAATCGCTGTATTTAAAGGATACGAGTTTCCATCCCTGCCAATTCACAATAATTTCTTTGTCAAACTGATCATCCGCTGCAACATCAAAAACATTGTTGCTGTTATCATCTTCCTTAAACTGAAACAGAACCCTGCTGGGATTTGCTACATTGGGATCGCCATAAATAAGACAATTGAAATACACATCTTCAGGAATATTGCTTACTGTAAACGTATTTGCTCCATATGCCGATGCCGGAAAATCTATCAGGCCGATAAGCCAGTCCCACGTCACGGTGCCTGCCATATTCAGGTAATTTCCCTTCACCGAAAAGGCATCACTTTTCACCTTAAAATCCATATTGGCCCCCGATTGTATGAATGTGTTCCATTTAGGACTAAGTCCGGCTTCAAAGTCTGCAATCATCAATCCCTGGGGTATTCGTAACCCATTGATACCGATATTCAAGGTGAAACTATCTGTTACTCCATCAATTTTAAGTACAGCGCGGCAAGGCTCTGTTCTGAAAGCAGGAAGCACAGTAGTTGTGCCATTCCAGATTCCATTTACGGCATCTATCTGCCGGGATTTACCGGTAATGATTTTACGTGCCTTGCTCAGATCTCCATAGATGGTTATGGTCCAGTTGCACTGCTTGGTAAACTCGGCTGCAAAGGTTACAATTTCCCCTTTGGAAAAATCCACTGCTGTTTTGCTGGCAGTAAATGGTTTTACCATGCCAAACGGGCCGTTAAGATCCTGCAGGCTGGGGCCTTCGAACTGGTTATTGTCTCGCTTACAAGATGTAAACAAAACAATGCCGATGAATATACTGAGTATTGATTTCATATTTTAAAAAGTCATGTTGTATATGGCCTGAAACTGACCGATTGTATAATTCTGATAGGGCTGTAATAGGTTGCGGTAATTCATACGCTGATACAGCAGAGAAAGGTAGGTTTTGTTGCTGAATCGAACCCTGAGTCCGGCAGCAGCAGCATTGTTTTGCAGGTTTGCGTTGTATCCCGTGAAGTCGATTACTTCTGTGTAGCCATTTCTTGCGGCAAGCATTTCATTGCCCTTACCCTGTAACATGGTATACCCCGCCAAGATGTCAATGCTGCTCATGATTTCGGATTCCATCCCGGCACCCAACTGCATCGAATTTAATTTTACAACTTCATAATTCCTTGTGCTGTTGCGGAGGGTCTGCTGCTGGCAGGCAGATACCTGAAGTTTCCATTGCTTTTTATAGCCTAACATTTTACCTATATCCCAGTTCAAATGGGCCTGTGTCATTCTGAATTTTTTTAGTTCCGAGGTACCCTGCCCCAATATTTCAGACAGTTTGTAATATTGTACTTCTGCGGTCACAATTTTTTTGGTATGTTGCCATTTGGATTTCATATACAATCCCGATCGGTTAAATGTAGCCATACCATAGGGCATCACATTGTTGAGTATGGGATTGTACGCCTGTAGCTTGGTACTGATGCCGTTTCTAAACAATGCTGTGTTGGTTGTGTAATCCAGCAGATTCAAGGGTCTATCGAGCTGCAATTGGGTGTACCTATTATAAAACATAGGCTGCGCACCCACATCCAGTCTTTTTGACTGCGCAGCAACACTTCTGAAATCCGGTCCCACATTTAGGTAACCTCCTTCTACAGACCAGTGTTTTTCTTTATTGCCTATGCGAAGAAAAGCATGCACAAAATAATCCTGGAGGTGTGGCGCAGCAGTATCCTGCAACCAGCGGTAAGAAGAATTACCCGCCTCTCCGCCCAGGGTTATCAGCCGGCCTTTCAACAATTGATTATATTCCCAAGAGGCAGTATTCACAGTGTTTTGAAAGCGAATATTGCTAAGTGCGGTTTCTTTTACATCAAAAACACGGCTTAGGTTATAGGCCACTGTCAGATTTTTATGAAAAATCCAGTTTGCGGTGCTTCCAAAATGCAGTCTTTCCGGCTGACTTCCAAAATTGGTGGCATTCAAACGATTGAGGTAGGAATGAAAATTCCATTCAGACTTCATTTTACCCGATTCCAGCCCAAAATTCATGGCTGCCCCCTGCTGCCTCCAGGTATTGGGAACATAAAATGTCTCATAATTTACAATATCTCTTTGCAAGCCAAATACCGCGGGCAACTGAATGCGGTTATCCTCATCGTGGTTCCAGAAAGTAAATGGGGTTTGCTTCAGGTTGATATCTCCCAGCTGATAACGAACCCGATCGGCAATGATACCCTTTAGCCACAATTGTCTTACATCAAAGGATACCCCTGCACCCCAGAATCCACCAAACCTATTGTTTATGCGGATCATACCCATAATTTCGGTGTTCTGGTTGGGCCTGATATTGAAACCCAAATCCATCAAAGCGTATCCACCGGCATTTTTTCTGGCAGTTACATTATCCGGAACACTGTCTTTAACCGAAATTTCAGCGTTGGATAAAAGAGAACGTGCACCGCCTGTTACAGAAAATTTTGGGGTGCTTTGAGCAATTATCAGTCCGGGTATTCCGAACAGTAACACTATTATATTTTTTGCAATATGTATCATGCTATATTTCATCAAAAGAATATTTTAAGTTCAACGGTAGTTTCCCAGCCCTTGTAACGATCCTTGCTATAACTGCGATCTCGGTACTGCATTTTACGCTGTCTTATGTATAAACCGGCACCTTTGCTCATTTCAATGTCAAAACCGGTGGCAATGGCATACCCTTCCTGATTCTTAGGCCTGCGGCTAATGGCATCCGTTCGGGTATCGTAATTGGCTACCACACGCTCAGCCCCGGCATAATTACACCATACCAGATTCTGCGAGAGTCTCAGGTAGGCCTCCAACTGGTGATAATAGGTTCTGAGGTAGGCTTTTTCGGTTAGCACGGTGAAAGGAGCCATAAAATGCTGCACCGAAGCATAGTTTCCCAGGTAATTAACAAAGAGGTCTCTGCCCAGAAAACGCGTTTTGTATTTCATCTGCAATTCGGCCGTATTGAAATATTTGTCTTTCATGGGTTTATCCTGCGCATCAACATCCAATATATCTACCGATTCAAAAACCCCACGATACACTTTGGTGAGATTGGCATAGGGGCCCACACCTGAAGGGAATGCCCACCGCCAGAACCTGGATACAGCCAAATTGTTGACCGGATGGGCATACGTAATCTGGGTGGCTATACGTTCCAGCTCTTTGGCCACTGTGTAGCCAGCATTAACTTTTAAAGGGCCTATCGATGTTTCAGTGTTTAATTCTACCCCTGTGCGGTTATTTGTTAGCTGGCCTACTGGAACCATAGAGCTTGAAAACGGTGCAAGTACAAGCTGAGCTTCGCTTCCGGCACCTGTGTTGTTGCCTTCCAGAATGGACGAGTTCCAGAAAACACTGCTGTTATTGATAACTTTCGGGCTGATTCTGAAATAATGTATCTGCACGGGCAGAGACAAAATTCTATTTGGGATATCCAATTTCAGGGAAACAGCTTCTCCCCAGCCCTTATTGTAAACTTTACTGTAATATTTTCCTAAGCCGGTCTCACCATACATTTTCCAGCCGTTTTTCTTCCAAGTAAACTCCATGGTGTGAATAGAAAAGCCCATTCGGCTGCTGAGCAATGAGTCGGACCAGGTCTGATTATTGAATGTATTAAAGCTGATATAACGATTTTCGTTGCCGTTTCTTATTTTTCCTCCAACACTTTGGTTGGGTAATGGAGACATACCCCCGTTTAGCTGTGTTTTGCCAAACATCATGGTACCTGAAAATCCGTTTGGCAGATTGCTTGCATCCAGTATTATACCCTGAAATGCCTGCCTTCCCCAACGTGTATCCTGATTCATGGCGCCGGTTTGGTAAAAGGTCTGATAGCGGTCTATGGCATTTCGGGTCATGGGATCCCAGGGGTTGCGTTCAAAAACAGTAAATCGGTTGAAACCGGGATTAGAGTGGAAAGTAAAAGGCGTGAGAGCGTACCAGTTTATGCCCCCGGTCTGAACTTGCAGGGTTCCGTGCTCAAAGTCGTGGGTTCCGGTCAGGCTTACCCCCAAGTTAAGCCCTTTCACATTTTCGACCATTCCTCCTCCCATCATGGGACTCCATAGATAAAAATCGGTATAAAACCGGGTGTTGGGCGCCACACTGCCACCCAGGTTCAGCAGCAGTTGTGGAATCTGGCTATCATCACCCACAAAAATATTGAAGGGTGTTTTCATCTGGTCTGTGTAGCCTTCCTGCAGATGACGTACATTGGTGATGAATCGGTAATAACCGGATACCTGAAAGCGCTGTAAAGTAGCAGCGGGGGATTTTGGGAAAATGCCCGGCGTGTTGGCCAGCTTAGCGGTATCCTGGGAAAACCCCTTGCCAACAATGGTCAACAATGGCAGTAGAATGAATATTTTAAACAAGTTTACCCTCATTGCTCGCTGAATGATTCCATGTTAAACTTCTTGAATTTGACAGCCCCTTTGTTGTCATCACTGGAGGCGGCTACCACCTTGAACGGAATGTTGTTGTAGGCAACTTTGTTTTGGTAATATACCATGGCAAAAAGCCGATAGCCCCCCGGTTGCCGAGGAGCCTTAAAATGCATGGTTCCGGCGCCTTCTTTTTTCATAAAATGGGTTATTTCAGCTGCCTCGTTTTCCATGTCGCCACCCGCTTTTTTGTCATCACTTTCAGCCAGCATTTTCCAAACCACCTTGTAACCACCATCCGGAGCCGCAGTCTCGGTGTAGTGAATAAGTCCGGCATGCAGGGAAACAGCATTAACAGAACCTGCGTCAAGCACAATGCCTTCAGACGCTGCCTTATTATTAATGAGCATTCGGTAAATGGTGGGTGTTGGTGTTTTTGGTGGCTTGCCTGTCCAAACCTGATACAGCCTGTCTACCGCCTCTGTAGCCATGTTGTCTTTTGTAAAAAGCCCATACCAGGTAAGGGTATACTCCTGCTTTTGGCCCCATAAAAACACATAGGAACCTATACATTGCTGGCTGTCGGACTGAATGTATTTCTGATAACGTTCGCCATAAACCATGGCCTTTTCGCTACTGCTTTGCTCAATGGCCGCATTCCATGGGGTTACCGGCGATTCCCAATGTCCATTGGGTCCCCATTCGGTTATCATGTAAGGTCCTTCCCAGCCGAACCTTTTAATATTTTTGGGCACCCCGGCAATGTCACCATAGGTATTAACCCCATAAATATCGATATCGGGAGCTTTTTCTTTAATATGCTGCACTTCCAGAGAGTCTAATCCAGCAGTAACGGTGCAGGTAGGGTGATTTGGGTCCGTCTCATGAATATATTTGGCAATGGCCTGTATGCTGTGCCACACTTTGGTGTTCTGGTAAAACAAATCCACCTCGTTGCCTATACCCCACATCAGCAGGGCCGGGTGATTTTTAAACTGATCCACAATGCTTTTGAAATACCTTATTTGTTTCTGCACCGCCAGGTTATTGTCGTAGTCAAAGCCATGCCGTTCATGTTGCACCCACATTCCCAACATCACCATTAATCCCTTACTGTGTGCCTCATCCAATATTTTTTGGGCATCATCCACACCCCAGGTCCTTATTGTATTTCCACCACATTCTACCAATAAATCCAGGTGCACTGTACCACCTGCGCCCTTAATATAATATGGATACCCATTCTTCATCAGGCGCCAATTATCGCCTTGTTTGACTACCATAACTTTGGCGGGCTGAGCATTCAAGGCTCCTGCCAGCAACAGCATTGCCAATATTAATAGTGGAAAGCGCACTACAACATCCCTCCTTCAAATCCGAGCTGCTTGGCCTTAGAGGCATTATATCGGTATAGCTTTGCCGGACGGTGAGTTACGTTTTTCTGTAACCTACCTGTTTCCTCAATAATACCGGTTGAAAGAATTTTTTTTCTGAAATTTCTAACATCAAATTCTTCCTCCAGAATAGATTCATGAATAAACTGCACTTCCGTAAGCGTAAAATACTTCGGCAACAATTCAAATACCAAGGGCTGTGTACGGATACGGTTTTTCAGAAGCTTGCGCGCATATTCTAAAATTTCACGGTGATCAAAAGGCAGTTTAGGTATTTCAGACACCTTAAACCAGGCCACATCTTTGGCCCATGAATTTGCATGGGGCTGATAATTTTCAACCTTAATCAAGGCAAAATATGCAATGGTAAATACCCGGCCAAAAGGATGCCTGTCAACACGGCCAAATGTCTGTATTTGTTCCATATACACCTGATCCAGACCTGTAAGTTGTTTCAATACCTTTTCTGCTGAGTATTCCAGGTCCATTTCAGGTGAAATCAAATCACCGGGCAAGGCCCAGGAACCGGTAAAAGGTTCCGAGCCACGCGAAATGAGCAGCACCTTCAATCCGTCGGCATCAAAACCGAACACTACATTGTCGACTGATACCGCAACATTGAAATACTGTTTCAGAATTTTATGCTGATTTTTCATCTCTGTGAAGCAAATATATTGTAAAAAGTACAATAATTCTCATTTCCAAAACATATAAGGCTTTTAGCCATTTTTGTTAAACAGTTTTACGCTCTTTTATTTTCAAGTTGGATAAGGATAAAGACTTGAATCAAAAAGGCAGTAATTGAATATTTTCACCCGTACGGAAATTTTTGGTACAGTTGTTGATATTACTATTCCAAATAACAAAACCATGAAAAAGATTTTTACTCTCGGATTTGCTGCCATGGCTGCCACCGCCATGCTGGTAGCAGGAATTAAGCAAAACGAAACCATCAAGTGGAATAAAACCACCCACGATTTTGGCACTGTTAAAATGGGTCCTCCCGCTGATGTAACGTTCACATTTACCAACAATGGCAAAGCACCAGTAGTAATAACCGCTGCTGCTCCCAGCTGCGGATGCACCACACCCACCTACACCAAAACTCCGGTGATGCCCGGTAAAACCGGTGAGGTAAAGGCCAGCTATGGCACTGAAGGTCGTCCGGGTTTCTTCCAGAAATCTGTAAAGGTAACTTTCGATAACGGAGCTACCACCGACCTCACCATCACCGGAACTGTTTCTACAGAAAGCCCGAATGGTGGCGGAACCCAACTGAAGTAATTCTGTAAGGTATAGAAGCGTTATGAAAAAGCTCCTTTTCTCCCTATTGCTTGCCGCAGCTTTCAGCGGTGCTGTTGCACAGGATCAGCCCACTCCCGCACCTGCAAGCAATGCCAAAGTAAAATTTGAAGAGATCACCCACAATTTCGCGAATGTAATTGAAGGCCAGATCGCCCGTTACGACTTCAAATTTACCAATACAGGCACCGACCCTCTGGTGCTTAGCAACGTTCAAGCCAGTTGTGGTTGTACCTCGCCTAAGTGGCCCCGTGAGCCTATTGCTCCCGGCGCTTCCGCTGTGGTTACGGCTGAATACAACAGCTCGGGCCGCCCCGGCAACTTTACCAAAAATATTTTTGTGTACAGCAATGGTGGCGATGTAACCCTTACCATTACAGGTATTGTGGTAAAAGAGCCCGAAAAACCCAAGTCGGTTATTATTGGAAACTAAAATATGAGGCCGGTTTATCCGGCCTTTTTCTTATCCCATGAAAAATGCCTTTTCGTTTCTGTTGCTGCTGTGTTTTGCCTACACAGTTAAGGCACAGGAATCGCATATCAAAACGCTACAAGGCGATACCATCCATTTTGGTACCTGCAACCCGGGCGACACCATCGAGGCGGTTTTCCTGTTCCGCATTGAAGGTAGCGAAAGACTTATGATTCGGCAGGTGCACCCCGGCTGCCAGTGTACCGTGCCTCTGTACCCAAAAGACAGCATGGCACCCGGCACCATCGATTCCATTGTGCTGGCTCTGCATACCCGCAACCTGCATCCAGGTCCGGTTGAAAAATACGCCATTGTCATCAACACCGGGCCCGAAAAGATATTTTACATCTACGGCGAAATCCTGGAAAACAAAGGTGCGGCGCCACGGTGTCGGAGGCTGTAGAGACGCACAATTGTGCGTCTCTACAGCCT
>RGEC01000001.1 GCA_009918425.1 Bacteroidota bacterium | reverse complement strand
CATGGTGAACTGTAAAAAAACAGATGCTTTTGTTCCTGAATCCAATTCCGATGAACACATACAGTATCTTTTATCAAAAACGGATCGCTTTATTGATCAGGCTGAGATTAAATTTGAAGATGGCATACTTTCCATGGAAAATGAAGGTCTGTCACCGGATTTTACCGTCATAGCAGCCGACTTCGATGAGGCTCCGGTCAACATTAACGCGATTACTTCAGACAAAGACGAATCCTTTGTCGACTGCTTACGTAAGATTGAATTAAAGGATGACCAGCGAATTCGAATAAAAAGAGCGCTGGAAAAATACGAAGATTGCAAAGCATCGGTTATAAAACGGACCAGAGAAGCTTATAATAGATTATTGGCCGAACATGAGAAAAGACTAAACCGACTTAAAAGAAGTTTTCTCAACGGATACTTGTCTAAAAAACAATATGAGATTGCTGTTGAAAAAGAAAAATTAAATTTTAAGGAGGCTGTAGAAAAACTTCATGAAAAAGAGAAAAAAGCGCTCAAGGACTGCTACAATCTATTCTTACGCGAACTAAAATCCATCCTTACCGAAAAGCAGTGGCAACTGTTTTATGAGTGCCACCGCTAATCTGTAATGTGTTACCTGAAAAATCCCGGTTATCCGGGATTTTTTTTATGTAAATATTCTGTCAGATAAAAATAACCTATAACCGCCAATCCAAAAATAAAAACAGGGATAACCAGGTGTCTTATTTTATCATCAAAATAAAACTCCCCTACCATCCACATGGAATTTCCGGTTATCCAGAATGAAACGGCCAGATTATGAAAAAAATCGGTTCTGATTGCGCGGCTCCTGTAAGTGAGCCAATACGACAACAACACAGTTGGCACTGCCATGCCCATACCTAACCATTTAAATCCCGCAAGCCAGGCAAAATCTTTTATTAGCCAAAAAACAACATGCAGGTTTTCTTTTTTTCTCAAATCGATTTCCATGCGGCAAATATATTCTGATAAAGTGCCTTATTGCTTAATTTGCAGGCATGTCTTCCGAAATATTAAAAAACAGGCTAAACACCCATTTTTTTATTGAACCCAATACCATTGCAAATATCAACTCACAACTGTTTTTTGTCGGTTCCTGTTTTTCTGAAAACATATACAACTACTTTCAAAACGCCGGTTTTGCCTGCCTTAACAATCCGTTTGGCATATTATTTAACCCCCACAGTATTGCCCTTTGTATTGAAAAAATCGCCACCGAATACCGCTACAGCGCGCATGATTTCACCTATCATTCCGGTGAGTTTCACAGCATGCATCATCATGGCAGTTACAAACATAAAGATGCTGAAACACTTGCCTCCCGTATTAACAGGGAAATCGAAATGACACTCGAATTCCTGAGCAATGCTGATATTGCCGTCATCACTCCCGGCACAGCCAAAGTATGGCAAATGAACCGGATTGAAATGATCGTTGGGAATTGCCATAAAATTCCTAACCATGAATTCACCACACGGATATTGACAGAAACAGAAATTATAAAAGCTTACAAAGACTGTATCTACCATTTTCGGTTGATTAATCCCAATATAAAAATCCTATTTACCATCAGTCCTGTAAAACACCTGCGTGATGGAATACAGGAAAATGTTATCAGTAAAAGTAGGCTAATCAGCGCCCTTGCTACCCTAAGAGCAGAGCACCCCGAAATCCTGTATTTCCCTTCTTACGAAATACTAACCGAGGAATTGCGCGATCATCGTTTCTATACCGAAGACCTGGCCCACCCTACTCCCTGGGCAACAGAATATATTTTCAATCGATTTTGTGAAAACTGTTTTACACAGGAAAGCCATCAATATATTGAGGATGCCCGAAACTGGCTTCGAATGAAAAACCACCGAGTAATGTCTGAAAACCAAATTGATATTGACAACTGGAAATTGCGATGCGAAGAAGTGGGCAGACAATTAAGGTCTAAATATCCGTCCAAAACACACTGGCCTGCGCAATGGGCTTAATGCACGGTTTCGGCAAAATCCTCTACCGGGCCGGCAATGCGTCTGTAGGTAGGTTCCACGGCATTTAACCTGCCAAGTGTCTCATCTAAATCTGAACTTAACACTGTGAGCTCTTCCCTGATTTTACGGTATTCTTTCCCAAAAGCCGTTAAATTATTGTCAAAATCACCTGCTTTAACCTGCTTATCAAGGGCTTTAATCTCGTAAAATAACTCCTCTGCTTTAAGCACATTTTGCTTGTATTTTGGGGCAAAATCTTTATAAATGCGGTAGACAGAATTGTATTGAAGAATCTGGGTGCGCATTTCAGCCGAAACTTTATTCTCGTCGGCAAATTTTAACCATTGCAAAACACTATCCATTGCATGACGCCGCTCATCAATTTCATTGATTTTATATCCAAACCTGCCCCTTATCTGCTGCATGGAAAGTTGTAGCGAATCTGTACTAACAATGCATTCAGCCCTGTTTTCAGAAATATTATTGCCTCCACAGGCTGTCAGAAATATGAAAACAGGTATAAAAACTGCCATATTTACCCATATTTTCGTTGTTTTGTTTTTGATATGCCACATAGCAGTGCAAAAATAGGGAAACTCCGGCAGTGGCAATTTCTTAAATCGGCTTTCTGGCTGGGCTGTTCGGCATTCGGTGGCCCACAGATGCACCTGCCATTGTTTAGCAAAAGGCTGGTGGAAAATAAAAAATTTATCACGCAGGAAGATCTTATTGATATCAATGCGTTTTGTAGCATTCTTCCAGGCCCCAGCACCACCCAAACCATTACGGCTGTTGGATTTAAACTGGGAGGGCCCGGACTGGCATTTCTCACCTTGCTTGCGTGGGTTTTACCCGGCGCAGTCATTATGGCCATCTTTACCTTGTCTCCCATTTTCCTCAGTAAGGGACATCTCCGCTTTCTGGAACCTATGGTTGCCGCATTTCTTTGTTATGCTGTATTCAGCATGTTTCGGCTAATACGAAAGGATAATATCAATTACCTCATATTTCTTTTGGCAGGTATGGCCGGTTTTATATTCCGCAATCCACTTATTTTCCCTTTTGGCGTGCTTCTGGGCGGCATTATCAGTAGCAATTTCGGCAACAGACAGTTCACTCCCAATCCCCAGCCATTTGGGAAAGTCCGCTGGGCAAACCTAAGTTTGCTATTGCTCATATTTCTGCTCATTGGCGGCCTTGGCATGATCCTGAGTGCTAATCAGGATACGCTTGGTCTCAGCAAGCCAATTGTATTGTTTGAAAACACCTATCGCATGGGTGCGCTTTCTTTTGGCGGAGGCAATATCCTTAGCGCCATGGCTATGGAGCATTATGTGTACCACAAACCCTACATGACCATTGAACAGCTGAACACAGGACTGGGACTAATACAGGGCATGCCCGGCCCCAATTTCAACCTTGCAGTTTACCTCAATGGCATTGCAATGCGCACTTCGGGTTTTGGATTCGATGGTCAGTTGCTGGGCTGTATTATTGGTTATCCTTTCAGCAGCACTTATCATCAATCAGCATTTCTGGAGCGGAATCGCTGACTTCAAAACCGATGCTTCAGAAATCGGCATATTTATAATCGCCGGCATTCTCATCTTTACTCAAAAAATATCACCCCCCCTGATTGTGCTTGGCACGGTCATTGCCGGTATAATCTGGACAGTAAACGGCTGGTAAATTTGGAAATGTGAAGCAAAATGCGTATATTGAGAAATAATACAATGTTCAGATTTGTAGCCCTCGGATTATTTTGTCTTTTATTTGCTGTTCCGCATAATGTCAGGGCACAAAGAAACCTGAACCCCTATATCCTTTTCACAGGCTTAGTGCTTACTTCAGATAGTCTCAAACCCATTCCCTACGTTGCCATAAAAAACAGCCGCCGAGGACTTGCCGGATACACAGACCTGTTGGGGCACTTTGGCATAGTTGCCCTAAAAGGCGATACCTTATGGTTTACACAAGCTGAAAAAACTGCCTCATGGCATGTTATTCCTGACACACTAACTTCAAATCGTTACAATATCATCAAAACCATGGTGCAGGACACCATTGATATACCGGTAATTTTTATTCGTGCACTGCCGTCAAAGTCTTTTTTCGACCATGAATTCGTGAACACCACGCCACCGGACGATGCCTATGAAATCGCCCGTAAAAACCTGGAGCTTGAAGCCGCCAAGGAAGAGATGAAAATGCGCCCGGCAGATGCGAAGGCAAGTCAGCAAATGATTGCCCAAAGTCGGGTTCAGCAACTATATTACTACAAACAGGCTCCACCCCAAAATTACCTAAGCCCTATGGCATGGATGCAATTCCTTGATGCCTGGAAACGTGGTGATTTTAAGAAGAAAAAGAAAAAATAATTACTTAGCAGTATCCTTACTGTTCTGCAAAATATAATCCAGCTGCTGTTCCGGAGTAATCAAACCCTTTTTTAGCATGGCTGATGTCTGAGCACATTGTTTGCCAAGCGTAGAATTTGGGTCCTGCAATGCCGCTTTATCGTAGTAAATGATGGCCTTGTCGAACTGCCCGATTTTTTCATAATTATGCGCTGCTGCCACCATGGCGGGAAACAGATACTGCCCCTTAGGGTAATGTGCAACATACATTTCACACCATTTTCCGCACTCAAAATACCGTCCGCTACGCTCTGCCAACAGCGTGGCAGCGTATAGCAATTTTTCACTGGCCTTATGTTGCGGAAACTGCGCTGCAAACTGCTGAAAATGCAATGCCATGGTATCAGGTATACGGTTTACCTTCATGGAGTCCTGCACCTGTGATAAATAAGGCTGAATTACCGAAAGCTTCTTGTCAATTTCGGTCTGACATGAAATGAACAATACCGAAAACACACATAAAATTGAAAAACGCATGTGCAAATTTAGTAAGACTGTGAACAACTATGGTGGAGCGAAGGCAAATCAAATTATAATATTGCAATTATGACAGAAAATACACCCAGGTATACCGAAGACGAAATCCGAAGTCTTGACTGGAAAGAGCATATCCGCCTTCGTCCGGGTATGTATATAGGTAAGTTGGGCGACGGAACCGCCGCCGATGATGGTATTTATGTGCTGGTAAAGGAAATCTTAGACAACTCTATTGACGAGCACGTAATGGGCAACGGTAAGAAAATTGAAATAAAAGTGGAAGAACACCGTGTTACCGTGCGGGATTACGGACGAGGAATTCCGCTGGGAAAAGTAATTGACTGCGTGAGCAAAATCAATACCGGTGGTAAATACGACAGCCGCGCTTTCCAGAAATCTGTGGGCCTGAATGGCGTGGGAACGAAGGCGGTCAATGCACTCAGCCATTATTTCTGCGTACAAAGTTTCCGTGATGGACGCAGCAAAAAAGCAGAATTCTGCCGCGGTGAACTTAAAGAAGATCTTCCTGAATTTGATGCAAAAGAAAATAACGGCACACTCACCATTTTTGAACCGGATGACAGTATTTTCAAAAACTATAAGTTTGTTAATGACTACCTGCGCGAACAAATAAAAAACTACACCTATCTGAATGCAGGGCTCACCATCAACTACAACGGCGAGAATTACAGCAGCAAGCGCGGACTTCTGGATTTGCTGGAACATAAAGTAAATCCGGAGACTATGCTGTATCCGGTGGTGCACGCCAAAGGTGCCGATGTAGAAATTGCGTTCAGCCATACCGACAGCTACGGTGAAGATTACTACTCATTTGTAAACGGACAATACACCACACAAGGAGGCACACACCTGCAGGCTTTCAGAGAGGCTATGGTTAAAACCATCCGCGAGTTTTATAAGAAAGAATTTGATGCCTCAGACATACGCGGATCTATCACAGCCGCAGTGAGTGTGCGTGTGCAGGAACCCGTTTTTGAAAGCCAGACAAAAACGAAACTCGGCAGCACCGATATGGGACCGGATGGCCCCAGTATCAAAACCGGCATTCTGGAATTTGTTAAAAAACAAGTAGACGATTACCTGCATAAAAATCCCTCAACTGCCGATGCACTGCTCAAAAAAATACTGCAGAACGAGCGCGAACGCAAAGACATGGCCGGTGTACAAAAACTGGCCAAGGAACGCGCCAAACGGGCAAACTTACATAACAAAAAACTCCGTGATTGCCGCGTTCATCTGCCCGATGAAAAAAACGAAAAACGCTTTGAAACCACCCTGTTCATCACGGAAGGTGACAGCGCCAGCGGAAGTATCACCAAAAGCCGGAACCCCGATCTGCAGGCTGTTTTCAGCCTGAGGGGCAAACCCCTAAATTGTTACGGCCTCAAAAAGAAAGTAGTTTATGAAAATGAAGAATTCAACCTGTTGCAGCACGCACTGGATATAGAAGAGACCGTAGATAACCTCCGCTACAACAAAATTGTGCTGGCTACCGATGCCGATGTGGATGGCATGCATATTCGCTTGCTGATGATGACTTTCTTCCTGCAGTTCTTCCCCGATCTTGTGAGAAATCGTCATTTGTATATACTGCAAACTCCGCTTTTTAGGGTAAGAAACAAAAAAGAAACAATTTACTGCTACAACGATGAAGAAAGACAAAGGGCCATTAAAAAACTTGGAGGCAAACCGGAAATCACGCGCTTCAAAGGGTTGGGTGAAATATCCCCCGAAGAATTTGCCAGATTCATCGGTACCGACATTAGATTGGAGCCTGTGGTGCTCAGTGCCGACAGCAGTATAGAAAAAGTACTGAGTTACTACATGGGCAAAAACACCCCGGAAAGACAAGAGTTTATCATCGATAATCTGGTTATTGAAAAAGACATCACAGATGAAGATGATGAGCCCGCGGAAACTGAGGAAACGGCTGCCGCTTAATCAGTAGGTAAACCATGTCACCGGGCTGGGATGCAATTCCGAAACCCAAATATAATAAAGTACAATATTCAGCAGCATACAAGCGGCTGCAACCCATTTCCACCGGGACTCAATGGCATTGAATAACCTAACATAAAACTGTGGGATTACAGAAAAATAGCGGTAATAACTGGCAACAGTTCCTGTAAGTAGCGGGAAAATTATGTTCAGTCCCACAAATAGTTTCTCGCCTATTCCGGCATTTCTGAAAAGCAATACTGAAGCCGCAATCAATAAAAGGACGTATATGGATAATACCGCCTCATAACGGTATCCACCGGCAAAAAAGGATTCCCAAGGCCAGGTATAGCCGCGCCCCCAGGCCATTTGCGTATTGCTGAAAACCATGGCATCCCCGCAATGAAAATACAAATAAAACATCCATAGGCATAAAGCAGCCGGTGACGCCAGCAAGGCAATAATTTGTTTTTTGTTTTCTTTTTGTTTCAATATACGAAACCAGCCATTGTCGGCAATAATCCACAAACCCAACCCGGCAGAGAATACAATACCGGTGGGTCTGCAGAACGTAAGCAGCGCAACCGATACAGCCAGTGAAATATGCTTTTTCCGGGCCACAGAAAGCATTGCCCACATAAACAAACTGGAAAACAGCACTTCTCCATAAAACATATGATAAAAAAAATGATAGGGGAAAACCTGAAAAAAAATGCTGTAAATAAAAATCCTGCCGGACTCCATACCTGTGGATTCCAGCCATTTGAACAACATCACAACCCAAAGACACGTTAAAAATAAGTGTGCTAAGAAAGATGCCATAACATAGACCAGATCCGGGTTTTCGCTGAAAAACAGTAAAGGCTGCCTAAACAAAGCAATTATAGCGGGATACAAAGGGAAAAAAGCAAACGGTGTCTGTTGCCCTTGAGTGGGCGCACCCGTTGGGTAACCCTCGCGCGCAATAAGGTGATACCACCCCGAATCATTTCGGGCAAAAACATCAAAAATGTGCTCAAACCCATTCCATCCGTTCGGAAGCAAATTACCAAGTAAGAGATAAAATAGCTTTAATCCGAAGGCAAACAGCAAGGCCCGCTTCAGATAAGGATTCGCTGCAAGCATTGGCGCAAAAGTAGCAACAAAAAAGCCATCCTCTCAGATGGCTTTTCTTTTAATTACTCAGAATTTTAATAGCGATATTGATCTTTCTTGAACGGACCCTGCACGGAAACGCCAATGTAATCGGCCTGCTCTGTAGTGAGTTCGGTAAGTTCCGCACCGATATGAGCCAAATGCAGGCGTGCTACTTTCTCGTCGAGATGCTTAGGAAGCACATACACTTTGTTGTCGTAGTTGCTGTGGTTGTTCCACAATTCAATCTGCGCAAGCGTCTGATTGGTAAAGCTGTTGCTCATTACAAAACTGGGGTGACCCATTGCACATCCCAGATTTACCAGGCGGCCTTCAGCCAGCACAATCACTTCCCTTCCATCGATGTTGTATACATCAACCTGAGGCTTGATGGTGTATTTGGTGCTACCGTAGTTACTGTTCAGCCAGGCGATATCAATTTCATTGTCGAAGTGGCCAATGTTGCAAACGATGGTTTTGTCATTCATCAGTTTGAAGTGCCTATCCGTCACAATCTGACAGTTACCTGTAGCGGTAACCACGATATTGGCACGTGGTATGGCATTTTCCAGCGTTCTAACCTCGTATCCGTCCATAGCGGCCTGAAGAGCGCAGATGGGATCGATCTCGGTAACGATTACACGGGCACCGGCACCACGAAGGCTGTCGGCACTGCCTTTTCCTACATCACCGTAACCACAAACTACAGCTACTTTACCTGCTAACATTACATCGGTGGCGCGGCGAATGGCATCCACCAACGATTCTTTACAACCGTATTTGTTGTCAAACTTACTCTTGGTAACGCTGTCATTCACATTGATCGCAGGCATGGGCAAAGTACCTTTGGTAACGCGCTCATAAAGGCGATGTACGCCCGTAGTAGTTTCTTCGCTGATGCCTTTGATACCGGCAGCCAAATGAGGATATTTATCAAGAACAACATTGGTAAGATCGCCGCCATCATCTAAAATCATGTTCAGTGGCTGACGATCAGGACCAAAGTACAAAGTTTGCTCTATGCACCATTCGTACTCTTCCTCGGTCATACCTTTCCACGCATATACGGGGATTCCTGCGGCAGCAATGGCAGCAGCGGCATGATCCTGAGTAGAGAATATATTGCACGAACTCCAGGTTACATCAGCACCCAGTTCTTTGAGGGTCTCAATGAGAACAGCTGTCTGTATTGTCATGTGCAAACAGCCTGCTACGCGAGCACCTTTGAGTGGCTGACTGCCACGATATTCTTCACGGATAGCCATCAGACCGGGCATTTCGGCCTCGGCCATGCGGATTTCTTTGCGGCCCCATTCGGCCAGCGTGATATCTTTTACTTTGTAAGGAAGATATGAAGTGGTTTCTGTCGTCATGTTATAAATCGGGGTGCAAAATTACTGAAAATATATCATTATTTGTTGATTGTTAAACAGAATAATGCTATTCAGAAGGAAGATATTCAAAGACCGCATCTACAGGCAGTATCAGATTCGGAAACAACCGTCCAAAAGCTTCTGTTCCTTCTGTAAATGGTGGCAAACCAACGTATTTATTGTTTTCAAGAACGTAGATTAAAATACTGCGCTCCTGCGGCTGAATTATCCAGTATTCCTTTACTCCGCTTGCCTCATACAATTTAAATTTTACGTTCATATCGTGGCGCGAATTACCGGGAGATAGAATTTCAACCAATATATCAGGGACTCCAAAACAACCCCTCTCATCCACCTTGCTTAAATCGCAAATAACCGTCAAATCAGGCTGAACAACGGTGCTGTCTTTTCTGGCGCCGGGCACAGGCAACCGAACATCAAAAGGTGCGTAAAACAATCCACAGGGTTTATCAATAAAGTACTGATCAAAATACCGATTCACCACCCTCACTACCAGCTGATGATTTCGGCTGGGTGCCGGGCACATTTTCACTACCTTTCCGCGAATAAGCTCAACACGTTCTAAGAAGGTCCATTTCAGATAATCCCAGTAAGTATATGCTTTTTGAAGATCCAGCATGGCATATTCTGCAACCGGCTCACTCACGGTTGGGTTATTTAGATTGGTATCACAATATTCATCCTCAGCAACCATTCCCCGCTCCCGGATGATTTCAAGAGCCACACGGATGGCCTGCAACTTCTTCTCAGAACGGTCATCCTGCTCAGTCAGTGCAGCATGTATCACAGGCAAAGAAATACCGGTTCGCTCCTGAACCGCTTTGTGCAGTCCATGAAACATTCCCTTTTCTAATTCCGGATATTTCATTTTTCCCACCCACAAATCTAAACAAAAAACAAATAAAATACAAACATTATACAAACTTTCCTCAAAACCCGCAGTTACAGCCCGATTTGGCCCTGGGTTTTTTGGGTTGCTTACCCTGTATAGCTTTGCAACCCGCATTGGCTACTGCTAAAACCAAAATAAGCAATGCAATTCTGAATTTCATTATTCAAAAATACACCTCCTATACAATAAACCATCAATTTGAAGTAAAATTGCAGTACCAATGATTGTTTTAAATATCCTTGCAGACGGACTGCATTTCATCACCCACCTCAATGATTATCTGAATGTGTGGATCCGGGAATATGGGAACTGGCTGTATGCCATCCTTTTTTTGATAGTATTTGTTGAAACCGGACTGGTAGTTATGCCATTACTACCTGGTGATTCGCTGCTTTTTGCAGCCGGTGCCCTGGCCGCCAATCCGGCCAATGATTTTAGTATTTTCGTCCTCATCCCCCTGTTGATTTTTGCTGCACTGCTGGGTGACAATACCAACTATTTTATTGGCAGCAGAATCGGTGTGCGCATTTTTGACCTTAAATGGAAATTACTGAAAAGGGAATACCTCGACAAAACCCACGCATTTTATGAAAAACACGGCGGCAAAACCCTCATCATGGCTCGCTTCGTTCCCATTGTGCGCACATTCGCTCCATTTGCGGCCGGACTGGGAACCATGGGTTACCGTAAATTTATTGGATACTGTATTTCAGGAGCCGTTCTTTGGGTATGCAGCATCAGCATTGCAGGTTATTTGCTGGGCAGTAACGAGTGGGTGATGAAAAACTTTGAAAAAGTAGTGCTAGGTATTATCTTCATCTCCATACTACCCATGATTTTTCAGGCCCTCAAATCGAAATTCGCTAAATAACCATGCCATTGCTGGGCCTCATTGGCACCCCCCTGGGCCATAGCAAATCTCCGGAGTTGTTTGCTGATATTTTTCGCCAAGAAAACTTAGTAGACTGGGAATACCGCCTTTTCCCATTGTCCCATATTAACAAATTGACGAAATTAATTGAAAATCAGCCCACGCTGTTGGGACTGAATGTTACCATCCCCTACAAAACTGACATCTTACCACTGCTGGATTATATCGCACCGGATGCCCTAGAATTGGGAGCTGTAAACACCATCAGCATTCGTCGACAAGACGATAAAATCAAGTTGATCGGTTACAATACAGACACATACGGATTTGAAGCATTGCTTATTTCAGCCAAAGCAGAAAAAACAGAAAAAGCCCTGGTATTGGGTTCCGGCGGTGCCGCAAAAGCTGTTTGCCACGTACTGAAAAAACGAGGCATTCGCTACACGGTCGTGAGCCGCAATCCTAACAAATACCACATAAGTTATGCTGATATCGACTATGAAATATTAAGATCTCACCTGCTTGTCATCAATACCACCCCGCTGGGCATGCACCCTAATACTGAATCCTTCCCGCCTATTCCCTTTCAATACATATCTTCCAGTCACATTGTTATTGATCTGGTCTACAATCCGGAATCAACACTATTCATGGAAAAAGCAACAAACTACGGTGCTAAGGCGTTTAACGGTATGATTATGCTTCATAAGCAGGCAGAAAAAGCCTGGAACATATTCAAACAAGAAAATTAAAATGAAAAAAACAATTCTGATACTTCTCTCAATTGCCACCTTAACCGAATGCAGCGTTTTTCGCAAGAACAGCTATGAATGGGCAGTAGACAGCGCAGCTGTAGATACTGCAATCGCAGTTATGGATGCCACCTGGCCAGACTGGACAGGCGAAAATGAAATTCTGCCTTCAAATTACCGAGCAGCGCGCTACAGCGACTGGGACCTGCAACATACCAACCTGTATGTAAGCTTCGATTTCGCAAAAAAACAACTGAATGGCGAGGCAGAAATCACCATGAAATTGCATTTCTATGAAACCGACAGCATTGTACTCGATGCCAAAAATATGGACATAGAATCTGTGCAAATCAAACTTAATGGCAATTGGCAAACTGCCAACTTCACATATCCGGATAGTCTCAAACTGGTCATCAAACCGGGCATTACCTTCACATCGGCGAACCCGATAGCAAATCTGAGAATAAAATATACGGCAAAACCCTATGCAGCTGAGGTTGAAGGTGGCTCGGCAATTACCCAGGACCGTGGCCTTTACTTCATCAATCCCGATGGCTCAGACCCGCTCAAACCGCGCCAGATATGGACCCAGGGTGAAACCGAAAGTAACAGCCGATGGTTTCCCACCATCGATGCACCCAACCAGAAAATGACCCAGCGTATCTGCATGACCATTCCGGACAGCATGGTATCCCTAAGCAACGGGCTCAAAATTTCAATCCAAAAAAACAACAGCGGCACCCGCACCGATTGCTGGGAACAAAAACTGCCCCATGCACCTTATCTGGCAATGATGGCCATTGGCGACTGGGCCGAAATACAGGACAAATGGCGCGATAAACCTGTTACCTACCTGGTAGAGAAGCTCTATGCATCGCGTGCCAAACAGATTTTTGGCAAAACCCCCGAAATGATGGAGTTTTTCAGCACATACACCGGCGTGGATTTCCCATGGGATAAATACAGCCAGGTTGTGGTGCGCGATTTTGTGAGCGGCGCCATGGAAAACACCAGCGCCACCGTACACATGGAAAATCTACAAACTACCGAAGAAGAGTACAGGGATGAAACCTACGAGGATTATGTGAGTCACGAGCTTTTTCACCATTGGTTCGGAGACCTGGTTACCGCAGAAAGCTGGAGCAACATCACCCTCAATGAGAGCTTTGCTACCTATGGCGAATACCTTTGGCGCGAACACAAGTACGGCAAGGCAAAAGCTGATGAATTGCTGGAAGAATTCAGATTGTATACCCGGCTAAATGACGTTATGGGCGGTGCCGATAAAAAACTGGTGCGTTACCAGTATCACCGTTACGATGACGTATTTGATGTGGTAAGCTACCAGAAAGGAGCATTGATTCTCCACATGCTCAGACAAGAAATTGGGGACGCAGCCTTTAGGGAAGGAATGAAAAAATACCTCACTGACAATCGTTTTCGCGCTGCCGAAGTAGATCATCTGAGACTGGCCATGGAAGCCGTTACCGGAAGAGACTTACACCCATTTTTTAATCAGTGGTATTTTACCGGAAACCAGCCCGAAATAAATGTATCATCATCATGGGATTCAATCAATAAAAC
The DNA here is from genome assembly GCA_009918425.1 of Bacteroidota bacterium. Taxonomy (GTDB): domain Bacteria; phylum Bacteroidota; class Bacteroidia; order NS11-12g; family UBA955; genus RGEC01. The sequence goes on along the minus strand of RGEC01000001.1, from coordinate 28,158 downwards.
CATTCGATTTGATATTGATCAAACACAAAACCATCGAAATACATATGTATTGAAAACCAAAATTCTATTTACAATAAAGGGCAAAACACATATTCAACCTGTAGTTATCAATAAAAGAAATCAATCCTTCACTTTTCCGCTGTCGGAACAACCCAAATTCTGGCTCCTAGACCCCGATAATCAGTTGCTGTGCAAAATAAATTATCCCAATGAAGGTGAGGCTCCCAACCCATTGGAGACCTTACAAAAGGCAATGCAGACACTAAACAACCCGGCATTACAGCTTGCAGTATTCGACCGTGCTGTCGCACTTTTCCCTGACAATGATTCAGAACTGAACGAAACTGCGGACAGCATTGTCATTGCCGCGCTGCAATCAAACTGGAGCCCCCTGTTAAACACTGTACTTGATCATTGTACATACCGCACATTCAATGATAGCAATGCTATTAAAAACAACCTGCATCGCATTATTTTCGGCAATTTTGATTCAGATGTAAGAGAAAAGGCTCTAACTGCTTTAGAATATCGGTTCCCAACATTCAGCTCAGGAATTTTACCCCGTCTCACCTCAGATCCCAGCCCAAAAGTGGCATTGAATGCAATAAACTACATAGAATGGAAAGAACAGTTTGCAGATACAGCCCGTTTTGCATCCCAATATGCAACCAAAGCCATTGCCGCAAAATGGATGAAAAAATGGATGGAGCAGGATTCAGGCACAGAACCCTTGAAATACATGCTTTTACTGCAGAAAAACCCCAAAGCCGGGTTGGCGTGTTTTGAGAATGTATTCTCAAACTGGTTTTTTGGAGCCGCAGCCATGAATGTCAATGATTTTACAAAAACCCAGCAAATGGAATTTATAGCCGAAGCGCTTACCCGAAAAGAAAATAAATCCATGCTTAAAATAGCCGCAGGCATCATAAAACCTGCACTAGAGGTATATTCAGAAGAAGATAAACCCGCATGGTTTTCCGTAGCCGAAAAATTGGTCAAAGCAGCGAATCAATAAGGGTTTAAGCCAAATTTAAACCCTATTTTTGCCAAACTTATGATAACGGCGGATGAACTTGTACCCGGCATGTCTGCCAAAATCACTGCCTTGTCCTCATCCCCACAGGAAGAACGCCTGACCGCCATGGGTTGTGTACCCGGCACATTGATAAAACTGGAATTTACTGCCCCTTCAGGCGATCCCATGGCATTTAATGTTGAAGGTTACCTGCTTGGATTGCGTAAATCTGAGGCCAAATTGCTTGTTGTTGAACCCACTAAAAAACATGGCTGATAACATTGCCCTGATAGGAAATCCAAACTGTGGTAAATCCACACTTTTCAACAGGCTCACGGGGCTCAGACAAAAAATCAGCAATCTGCCGGGTACTACCGTTGAAAAAAAATACGGAACCTGGCAGTTCGATGGTAAGAAGTTCAACCTAATCGACCTTCCCGGAATTTACAGCCTGTATTCAGAAGCCGAAGACGAAAAATTAGTAGTAAAAGCCTTGCTGGGTTTGGATCATGGTAATTTACCAAATAAAATTCTTTTTATTCTCGATGCATCCAATCTGCGCAGAAACCTGCTTCTTTTCACCCAAGTAGCCGAATTAAATATTCCTATGACTGTATTGCTCACCATGAATGATACGGCACAGAAGAAAAATCTTGAAATCAACACCAAAGAACTTGAAAACATATTAGGGGTTCCCGTAATAAAAATAAATCCCAGAAAAGGCGATGGCACAGACAATATCATTCCTGCACTTGATAAAGCAAAGGTTTCTACGTTACAGATATTTAATAACACAAAGCAACGTCTGTCGGAGTATATAAAAAGCAGTAAAAGAGAAGGCATAGCCGCCGAAACGCTGTCGCGATACGCACACATTGAAAAAATCGTTTCTGCCTGTGTCAGCCAAAAACCGGCCCCTGGCAATGTATTGCGCGAAAAACTCGATTACTGGCTTACCCACCGCATTTTCGGTTACTTGATTTTTACATTTATAATGCTCACCATCTTTCAGGGTGTTTTCGCACTGGCAGAATACCCGATGAACTGGATAGAACAAGGTTTTGCCATGCTAAGTGCCTGGACAAACGATACCTTACCTTCAGGAGCACTCACTTCTATGCTCAGCAATGGTTTAATACCGGGAATAGCCGGCGTGGTAGTTTTCATTCCACAGATTGCTATACTTTTCCTGTTTATTGGCTTGCTTGAAGATAGCGGATATATGACCCGCGCCAGTTTTATCACCGACCGCGTTATGCGCAGAATTGGACTAAATGGACGCTCCGTAATTCCCCTCATTAGCGGCTTTGCCTGCGCCATTCCCAGTATCATGGCCACCAGAAGCATCAAACACAAAGGCGAACGGCTGGCCACAATGTTTGTAATTCCCCTCATGAGCTGCAGCGCACGTCTGCCGGTTTACACCCTGTTAATATCCCTCGCCATACCTGAATCTGCAGGAATTGGTCCATTTAGCCTTCGCAGTGTCATTATGACCCTGGCATATTTTGCCGGTATCATTGCGGCCATTGGCATTTCCCTGTTTTTCAAAAGAAGAAACCAAAACACCGAAACTTCCGAATTTATTCTGGAAATGCCCACCTACCAGCTTCCAAGGCTGCAAACCGTAATACTGCAAATGTCACACAAGTGCATGAGCTTCGTAACATCAGCAGGCAAGGTTATTGTAATCATTTCCTTGATACTTTGGGCACTCAGCAGCTACGGTCCCGGCGATGCTATAGAAATGGCTGAAGCAAACATTTACAGAACTACCAATAATTTACCTGCCGGCCAATACACGCCACAGCATCGCAAGACCGATTTGGAGGAGGCCCGACTGGAGGCCAGCTACGCCGGGCATCTTGGCAAATTCATCGAACCTGCCATTAAGCCCCTGGGTTACGATTGGAAAACCGGAATTGCCATCATTTCTTCGTTTGCAGCCCGTGAGGTGTTTGTAGGTACTATTGCCACGCTGTTTCGCGGAAATTCTGACAACCCTGAAACTATCAGGGCTGTAATGAAACAAGCCAAAAATCCGGAAACCGGAAAACCACTTTATGGACTTCCCTACGCACTTAGCCTAATGATTTTTTATGCTTACGCCTTGCAATGCATGAGTACCATTGCCGTGATGAAACGTGAAACCGGAGGATGGAAATGGCCGCTGGTTCAATTTACAACGTATCTGGTACTTGCTTGGATAAGCGCATGGGTTGTTTTCAACCTGACTTCAGCCCTATTTTAAAATTATTTCATATTTTCCAAAGCCAAATGGGCTTTTCGATTGTATATTTGCAAGGCTAAATATATTCAGGAGCCAAAGCATACATGAGACAACTAAAAATTTCGAAGCAGTTTACCAACCGGGAGAACAAATCCCTCGACAAATACCTTAACGAAATTTCCAAAGTGCCGATGATTGATGCGCAGGAAGAGGTGGAATTAGCCCGCCGAATCCGCGAGGGAGATCAGGCAGCTCTGGAAAAACTGGTAAACGCCAACCTTCGATTTGTGGTTTCTGTAAGCAAGCAATACCAGAATCAAGGCCTTACCCTGGGTGATTTGATTAACGAAGGCAACATGGGCCTAATTAAAGCTGCACGACGCTTTGATGAAACCCGCGGCTTTAAATTCATTTCCTACGCCGTTTGGTGGATTCGCCAAAGCATCCTTCAGGCCCTGGCCGACCAAAGCCGTATCGTACGCCTGCCACTGAACAAAGTTGGTAGTCTGGGCCGCATTACGCAGGCCTCAGCTCGCCTGGAACAGGAACTCGAGCGTGAACCCACACCTGAAGAAATTGCTGAACATTTGCAGATTCCTCTTACCGAAGTAGAAAATGCACTGCGCAGCAGCGGTCGACACTTGAGCATTGATGCTCCGCTGGCAGAAGGTGAAGACAATACCCTGCTTGGTGTTCTTGATCAGAACGACGAACCCAATCCGGATATGCCCCTCATCAATGAGTCGCTGCAAAATGAAATTAACCGCGTTATCAGCACCCTCAGCGATAAAGAACGCGATGTTTTGAAATACTATTTTGGACTGGATGGAAATCCCGCACATACACTTGAAGACATCTCTGAGAAAGTAGGCCTTACCCGCGAACGCGTGCGCCAAATCAAAGAAAAAGCCCTGCGCCGCCTGCGCAAAAGCAGCAAAAGTAAAATACTCAAATCTTACCTGGGATAAAAATTATTATAATTCTCATAAAAGAAAAGCCCCGTTTCCGGGGCTTTTCTTTTATGTATCCATAATCAGATTATCTAATGATAGTTACTGAGCCTTTGTAAACAAACAATTTCCCATCAATATAGCGGAAATTAATGGTATAAGCATATACCCCCTCGGGCAACGGACTTCCTTTCACATCAGTACCATTCCATGATTTTGCAGGATCATTGGTAGTGAAAAGCAATCCACCCCAGCGATCGTATATCTGCATGTTATACTTGCTTAAGCCAAAAGTTGTGTTGGGGCCAAATGTCTCGTTCAGCCCGTCGTTATTAGGCGTGAATGAGGTAGGCAACCAGAACAGAAGCTCTGGTTTCAGGAAGATAAATTTAGTGGCACTATCCACACAGAAGTCAGGGCTTGTTACAATGAGCTTCACACGGAAGTTACCTGTATCATTAAAGGTAAGGAACAAAGGTCCCGCCGCATTGCTGTTTTGACCGTCTTCAAAGCGCCAGTCATAACCTGCAGCATTGCTTCCTGTGAACACAAATTTCCAGTCGGTCTCCATACCACGGGATAAGAGATATTCAGATGTGAAGCTGGCAACGGGCTTGGCAAAAACTGTCATAGGCTTGGCCGTTGAAGTTGCCGTACATCCATTATTTGATGTTACGGTCAGACTCACATTGAAATTACCTGAAGTATTGTAAACCTTACTGGGGTTGGCTACTGATGCATTTGACCCATCACCGAAATTCCAGTTGTAACCGGTAATACTGCCCTTGTTAATGAGGGTATTAGAGGTAAAATTCACAGTTTCGCCCTGACATGCATCCGGGTCAAACGTAATGTCCACATATGGCGTTTCAGCTACATACATAGTCTTGGTGATACTGCTTCCACAGCCACGGTCAGATAACACATCCAGTTTGAGACTATAATTTCCGGTATCGGTAAATATCTGATTGGGATAATTCTTACCGGTAAAGTTTCCGCCGGGTGTCATAGTCCAGTTATAAGTCACCCCGGTTGCCCCGTTTGTATTGGAATTGTCCGTAATGATAAAATTGTTGCCGCTCAGACACTGCAAATCATCGTTGATACTGAAGTTGGCCTGCGGAATCGGGAATACCTTAACCATTTTTGTGGTTGAATCCTTACAACCGGCAAGTGAAGTTACAATAAGTTTAATGGTATAATTGCCTGCACTGGTGTAATCTTTCTGGACTACATCTTTGGTGGTGGCCTTTGATCCATCACCCAATGACCAGTTATAGGTGAGCGTACCTTTAAAGTTGGTGGTATTGGTAAAGTCAAATTTGGCTTTGCCCAGACAAGTACTGTCTGGTGACTGGGTAAACGAAGGCTTCGGAGTCGGCTCCACCCTCATGGTGCGAACCGTAGTATCGCGGCACGCCAGGCTGGTTGACATAACATATGTCACTTTATAGGAACCCGTATCAGCATAAGACATTACAGGATTCTGAGCAGTAGACGATGAGTTATCACCAAAATCCCATTTGTGCGAAACCGTTATTCCCGGGATGTTTAAAATATTATCCGGACTGAAGGAGAAACTGTTGCCGTTCAGGCACTGAATGGCATTATTTACGCTGAAGGCTGATTTTGGAGAAGGACTCACATCCAGCAAACGGGTTAAGCTGTCTTTACATCCAAGGCCGGATGTTACCACAAGCTTGGCAGTATAAACACCCCAGGCAGCAAATTTTTTATTGGTTATTGTTTTGGATGTGCTTGTACTTCCATCAGAGAAAGTCCATTTGCGGGTAGCAACAGTTCCTGAACCAATTACAGAGCGGTCATCCAAATTGAAGAAATGTTGATTAAAACATTTATTACTGTCAGTAACCACCAGGCGGGCCTTGGGTTCAGGTGCCACATAAACTGTAGTTTTAACCGAATCCATACAACCATAATTAGAAGTATCTACCCGTGTAACTGTCCAGAAACCTGTGTCTTTGAATTTAACAGCCGTTAATGAAGACACTCCGGTTGTGGAGGTTGCATTATATCTCCAATACCGGTTATAGGAGCCGTAAGGCAATGGACTGCTGTTATCTGTAAAGTCAAAACTATTTTGTTTAAAACACTGATTATTGGTTGTTTTGGTGATTTTTGATACCGGAACGGGGTGCACCACAAAAGCTGAATCAAGTGTATCGCGGCAACCATAAACGGTTTGGGTAATCATATTAATACTAAACGTATCATAGTTACTGTAGCGATGTCTGCCGTAACGTGTAGTGACAGTATCCTTACCGCCATCACCCCAGGTCCAGAATGTTTTTCCGATGCCGCCATCACCAAAACTGGAATCAATTAAATCAGCCATAGAATTCTGACAATAAAACGGCTTGGATGACCACAGCTTAGCCGTTGGCATTCCGTTTACTTTTAAAACTGTTTTTACGGTATCAGAACACCCTTTTTTGGTATACACTATATATTCCAGATAATAATTCCCTATTGTATCAAACTTTTTACGGAATACCAGATCTATTAACCTTGTAGTATCACCCGCTTTGTATGGGTTGGCAAGTTTCCAGAGTACAGATTTACGGCTATCGCCAAAATAATTGGTATTATCAGATAACACATAATTATTTACATTTATGCAGTTATATGCAGTATCAAAATTCAGTTTAGCATCAATTTGGGTAGCCCTCACAATAATGGTTGAATCTACGGCAGCGCAGTTGGTAGAAGTATCTCTTACCCTAACCCATACCTTACCTGTATTGGTGGCGGTGTAAAAACGCTTACTTGAGCTATCTTGCCATTTATAAAGAAATTTAACACTGGAACCTGCGTCAAATACTTCGTTAATTTTAGCATTACCACACTTAATTATTGTGTCAGGGAAATTCAAAGTAGGACCGGGTAAAATATCAATAATCTTTGAACGTGTAAAAGTATCGTTACCTCCGCAAGGCACCTTTACAATGACTTTCATTGTAACATAAAATGCACCTGTTCTAAGGAAAGAATGGGTAACATTGGTTCCTGTATCTTTGGCTGTATTATCGCCATAATCCCAAATGATGCCAAGCGGCTTAACCGTTTTTGGAACTACGGCCGAAATTTTTACGGGATATTTGGGGCACTTGCTCGCCCTGGTGATTTTAAAATCGTATTCCAGGTTTTCAAACAATGCACCGGAGCAATAGCTATAACTTTCATATTGACCTACACCATAGGCCACGGCAATAAGCCCAGAGTCGCATTCTATGACGTTAGAAGATGGGTTATTGACATTCAACTGTGCGTATGAATGACCTGCACAGGGCACATCTGTAAATGCGGTAGAACTGACAAGCGTTCCATTTAATTTTACAAGCCCTTTCGCTTTAGTAGCAACCAACACATTCACATAATGTTTATTCATGTTACTGGTGGTGGCTGTACCTACAACTGTTTTCAGCATCTTTTGAGCCTGATCGGGCATAATCAGTATTGCCGGGTCACCTACGTTACCGGTTGTACCAGCACAAGTACCGCCGTTTTTCATATACTGAACTACATAAATTGGGCTATCAGATGTGATACATTTTGCTACCGAAGTAGTTTGGTCAAGGTAATAGTATTGGCCTGCATTCCGGGTAGATCCTATATAGGTACCATCTACCGATATTTTGGTATTGGGCTTGGTCGCCAACACCCTAACAACATACCCTTTGGTCTGATCCTTAAAAGGCATAACCACATGTTTTGTCCCGAGCACTGAGGTAGGGAACAATTGTGTGTAAATATGATCAACCGCAATACCACAGGACGTGTTGGGAATTTTAACCGATTTCATACCGCAGAAAACATTTATTTTTCCGCAACCATTGATTACACGAATGCGTGTTCCTGTAAGGTCACCTACCAGACTTGTTCCGTCTGAAACATTGCCATCTGCAGGATCACTCTGGACCTGATAAACCTGGCCCCTTGACATAGAAACAGTGTACGCTGTACCCGCCGGTTTACCTCCTTTCGTCCTCACAGACGGCGTTATTTCTACTGTAACGTTGTTGTCCATTGCAATGATGGCGAACTGACTCGGCATAAAAGAAGACGGCTTCTGTGTGGGCGTGTATGCGGTAACATAGAAAACAGGGGCCTGGGGAATAGACTCATAGGGCATTACAAACGTTCCGTCAGAACGGTTCTGCTCAAGATTCATACAGTACACATTTACAGGGTCTTTCGCAACAATACGGAGACCTCGTTTACTGTTCAGGTCTGCTGCGTTAAATTCAGAGCCCTGAGGATAATAAAATGTAGGGTCTACAGCCCTTCTATTTACTACACCCGCGGTAATGTTGATGGTCTGTGCTGAACCTGCTAACCTGGGATTATCCAGAACTATTGTTGTGTTCTTTTCTGAAGTCACATAAATCAGCAGAGAATCCGGATAGCCCCCGGTTCGAGCTTCCATTTCCATGAAAGACATGTAAAAAACCTTACCCGTAGATGATATCTGAGCTCGCAACCCATTGGATATCAATAAAAGGGAAAATAAAAAGAATATTTTATGTACTATTCTGTGCTTAATCACCATGGCCTTAGCGGTTTTCATAAATTTTTACAAATTTATATATAGACGCTTATTGTTACTTAATCGTTGCACTGCATATCAATTCTTCCTCACAATATACAGCTAAAAATTGTCCGGGGGTCACTGAACGCTGTGCTGTATGGAAGATACAGAATTGTCGATTTTCTGTCATATTTAATTCACAATCAAAAAGAGCCTGCCTGTACCGAATTCTCGCTTTCATTTTTTTTCCGCTGCTTAGCAGTGTTTTTGCCATCGGATTTACCCAGTGAATTCCATTATCATCGGCTTGCAGCGCCTTACTCAGCAATGCAGGATGATCTTCACCAAGGCCAACATAAATAATATTTTCTTTTACATCGGTTTGTAACACAAAAATGGGTAATCCGGTACCACCTATATGCAACCCGCGGCGCTGCCCAATGGTATAAAAATGAGCGCCTTTATGCTTCCCTATCACTTTTCCTTCTTTACGTGTAAAGCAGGGTTTTTCTGCCCAGATTTCAGGTCCGGTTGCTTCCTCCATCCGCCGAATGTGATCTAACACCGATGGCGCTTCCCTGTCTATTAAAACAACATCGCCCTCTTTGGTTTTCAGCTGTTGCTGCAGAAATTCAGGCAATGAAACTTTTCCAATGAAACAAAGTCCCTGGCTGTCTTTTTTGCTGTGAACATGAAGGCCGGCATTTACGGCAATCTCACGTACTTCAGATTTTTGCAAATGACCAATCGGAAAAAGAGCCCTGGATAGTTGCTCCTGATTCAACTGACATAGAAAATAACTCTGGTCTTTATTGGGATCCTTGCCCTGCAATAACCTGAAATACTCCTTCCCATCTATGATTTTACTATCTTTTCTAACATAGTGACCGGTAGCCACGAAATCAGCACCCAGTTTTAGGGCATTTTGCAAAAACAAATCAAACTTTATTTCCCTGTTACATAGCACATCGGGATTGGGTGTTCGACCTGCCGCATATTCCGCAAACATGTAATCAACAATTCGCGTTTTGTAATCTGCACTTAAATCAAGAATCTGAAATGGGATACCCAGTTGCTCGGCAACCATCATAGCATCGCGGCTGTCATCAATCCATGGACATTCATCTTCCAGCGTAGGGGAAGCATCGTTCCAGTTGCGCATAAAAAGACCGATGACATCATGTCCCTGCTCTTTAAGCAAATACGCCGCCACACTGCTGTCCACACCGCCACTTAAACCGACTACAACCCTTGCCATTAGCCGCAAATTTCGTTAATAACCACCAAGATATTTTCGGAAAATCCACTCCAGCGAAAAACAAAGAACAATAATCAGAAAAAACCATTTGGCATGGATAAGTTCTGTAATTTTTGTTTCGCTATAAACAACCGGTCGGGCTGTTTCCTGTTTTTCCAGAATAGGTTTTAATTCTTCAATGCCATTTCGGTTTACAAATATTCCGCCATATCGCGATGCCCACTGACGCAGTAGCCCATGTGTAGCCCTGGTTTGAGCGGTTTCAGCAACCATGGAAGTGACAAAAAACACAGTTGTCGCAAATTGCGCAGGGTTTTTATCCAGCCTTGCAGTCGCTTTATATTGTCCGGGAGGCAAAACGGCCGTTTCCAAACGGTAAACGTCATTATACCGAGCCATTTGCATTACACGCTTAAATCCCTTTTCTCCTTCAATCGACAGTTCGCAAGCCGCCTTATTATCCCGGTTGCCTGCAGCATCCAGCCACGTTGCCTGCAGCACAGTCGACTCGTCGGGTTCGTATTCATTTTTAGAAGCTTTGAGCGCAAATGATTTAGGTTTGCCAGAAACCGCAAGGTACTGCAGCGACTGAAAGAGCAAAGATTCCGTTGCCATACAATCTCCATGGGCTGAAAATTCCTTCATTCGCCAGCGCCAGAAACCCTCCCCGCAAAGCCATACGCTTCGATGATTGTTCATATCCCTAAAGTAATAAAGTGGATAATCGGTTTCCACATTGCCGATTCTTTGTTTCAGAAGCACTTTCTGACTGGCATCGGACTGCCATTTACCGTAGGCTACCTTTAGCGGAGGGAAGGAACCGATACGTCTTAAAACTTCCGGTTCAAATGAAATATCAGAAAATCCGGGAACCGGCTGTGCTACCACTTCTTCAGCCTGAGTAGCCATAGCAGGATATATTCCACCCGGCAGAGCTCCCAGCAGACTTCGTTTGGTTTGCAAAGAGCTTATATGTAAAAATGACGTACCGGCATCAGACAGTTTTTTCAGCCATGCTGCCTGATTTGCGTTTTGTGGCATTCCATGCACAACGAAAATATCTGCGGATTCAGAACTGGGTAGCAGTCCGGGATCTGCCATACTCACCTGATAACGGGCATTACCTTCCAATAATCTCTTTATAGCGCCCAAATCAGGATGGGAAGCTGCCATAACCAAGGTGATTTTTTTGCGATCATCCACAACTTCCGTTACTGCAGTTGCCTGATTGTTGGCCAGGTTTTTTTCTCCGGGGAGCGAAGATACCACCACCCTGTATTGCTTAATTCCGGCACTTTTACCCTGCAGTGTGAATGAAATTCTTTTGTAGGCATTGCCTTTATCAAAAACCCCGGTTTGGTTTTGTATGGGTGTTGCACCTTCCCACAAAGTAATTTTAAAGGCAGATGAATTGGCCACATCACATTGCAGTTGGGCTTCCAGGGTAAATTCACTGCCCAAAAAAACAGATTCATTTACCTGTACTCCTGTGATACGAATATCTGTTACCGGTGTGGTATCGCCCAAACCAATGCAGTACAGAAGCGGATTGCTGTGCAATGGCAACACCAACGGACTTACACCCCGGTTTTGAATCCCGTCGGAAACCACGAGCACTGCTGAAACAGAGCGGGAATCTCTATAGTCATTAATGTGTGCTGAAATCTGCCCAAGGTCAGTAGCATTTGGCCCTTTTACCGTATCAGAAAACTGATATATTCTATCTGCAAATGAGTAGATTTTGACATGGAACTTATCCTGAAGGGAGGATAGTGTTTTCTTAAGTTTTTGCGCGTACAATTCCTCTGTTTCTGAGGCTACGGAAGCACTTTTATCCAAATACACCAGCATTGTGGGTTTTTCCTCCTGCTGTAATGTCAATACTATAAAGGGAGACAACAATAACAAAAACAAAAAGAATAAGCCAATAAATCGCAAAGCCGGCAACACATAATTCCATGGCTTCTCAAATTGAGCCGCCTTTTTATATAGCAAATAGGTTAAACCGACTGCTGCTGCCAAACACACTATCAAAAACCAACCGGAAGTCAGTGTTTGAAATGCGAATAGCAGCATATGTTGCAGGGTTTCTTAGCCGTTAATTTTTAAGAAAATTATAGCTGCGAATGCCGTTTTGTCCTTTCAGCAAAACAACATAACTACCGGCAAGGAGTTCAGAAATATCTAAGCGGGTCCATTCAGCATCTGGGAAATACTGCGTGATTTTTTGCCCTGAAGTACTGCGAATTTCAATATAATTAACCCCCAATGTATTTACCTGAAGATGGCGATTTGCAGGAACCGGATAAATGGCCTGTTGAGGCATGCAAGTAAAATGTGCTCCGGCAGACCAGCGCACCATGATATTAAATGTGAGTGTATCTTTAACAGAAGGGTTGTTCACATCCCAAACAGCATATTTTACCACGGCGGTATCTGCTGCACCTTTTGGGAAAACAGTAATTTTAATACTGGCCTTCTCCCCCGGAGCCAAGGCTGTAAAAGTATCTTTGTCGCGGAATGTAAAGAAACAATTGCGATTATCGCAAAATGAAACATCCCAGCCTGCCGGATAATCTACCGAAACCTTTTCATATGCAATACGCAGCGATCCTGTACCTACATTTTTCAAATACATATAGCAGTCTGTAAAACCGCTGGATTCGGGATAAAAATCATGGGTTTTACTGCCTTGCACTTCGATGGTCTGGGCATTGCCTACCAAGGAAGAAATAGCAAAAGCGACAAAGAAAATGAAATTTTTAAAATGGGTTTTCATGCTTCCACAAAGATAACAAAGCCGGTTGGAAATTATGTAAGTAAATTGTCAAAGCCGCTCAAGAAGCGCAGTCCCCAAGGTTGAAAGTGAATCAAAAGCGCCCAAAAACAAGGGATGACGGGATATAGTATCCTCCGGCACTTCAATTGCTGCATGATTGTACCAGCAGGTAGGGATACCCGCATTTACACCGCCAGCCACATCGGTATCCCAGGTATCGCCGGCATAAAAAACCCTGTTGAAATGGCCCCATTTTTCTGTTGCGCTTTGCATGGCAATATCGAAAATGCCTTTATCTGGCTTGGCAATACCGGTTGCCTCACTGCTTACCATCAAATCTATATAATCTGCCAGTCCGCAGGCTTTTATTTTAATGCGCTGCGTTTTTTCAAAACCGTTGGTTACCAGTACCAATTGAAAATGAGACATCATCTCCTTCACAAAGGCCATTGCACCGGGCATCATGCGCGTCATTACAGGACAAATTTCAAGATATTCATCCCACACGTTTTCGGGATGTTCGTCATCGGGTATACCCAGCGCCCTGAATGTATCGATAAAGCGGCCTGTTCTCAATACATCTTTTTCTATTTCGCCTGCTTCGTAGCGTTTCCAGTAAGCTTTATTGATGGCTTTATATGTTTCTATGAAATGATGAACAGAATGGGCAGTGCGCACATGCAATTGGTGTCGGTGAAACAATTCTACAAGCGCCTCTTCGGCATTTCCATCAAAATCCCAAAGGGTATTGTCCAGATCCAGCATCAACAGATTGCACGAATGCATCAGTGCGTGGCAAAGTTTGAGGATACGGTCACCCGTGCGGTTTTACGCTTGCTGGAGGTATTGAAAACACCACCCCAGCTGTATTCTTCGTTGTCGCTTTCACCGGTAATCTGAAAAACGCCCAAATCAGAAGATTTAAGTGATCCCAGACTGCAATCGCTGGCTTCGGCAATTTTGTTGGCACGTGCACTGGCGTCTGCTGCTGCCTTGCGAATGAGTTCAAGCTTCAAATCGGACAGGCGGGTATAATAAAATTCAGGAGTCCCTGCATTAAATTCAATTCCATTCTCAACAAGTTCCATACTCTCTTTCACAATGGATTCGATTATATCCACACGTCGAGAGCGGATTTTTACAGACTGGGAGGCTTTGTAACCTTTAAAAACAGTTCTTGATATGCCGTCTTCGCGGATATCATCGTATTGTTTATCCATATTTACGGTTCCAAAAACCATTTCCGAATCGTGGACGCCCTTGGATTTAAAATACTGAAAAACCTTGTCTTTATCTGCCTTCAGCGATTGATAGGCTTCCTTCATCTCTGTGGTTGTGCGCGAAAAATCGCCTGACCAATGAATATCATCGCTGGTAAAATTCACCTCCGCCATACCGGTTACTGAAATATATTCTCCCTGAGGTTTGCGCTTAAAACCGTTACCAATCAGCCAGGCAGCAACAATACCCGCTACAGCCAGAATCAAATAATGTATGTTATTTTTCACCATAATTATACTGCATCAATACAAGCACACAAGTTAGTGAAAATTTCATCAATTTCACCTATCCCTTGCACACTTTGGTATTTTTTCTGATTCGCATAATAATCCTTGAGAGGCAGTGTTTTATTTTGGTATTCCCTAAAACGGTTGCGAATGGTATCCTCATCCTGATCATCAACCCTGCCTGATGTTTGCCCACGCAGCATGAGTCTTTTCACCAGCTCGTCTTCAACCACCTCCAGTCCTAAAACCGTTGAAATTGCCGTATCAAACTCCATCAACATTGCGTCCAGCGCTTCTGCCTGGGGTATGGTTCTGGGAAAACCGTCGAAAATAAAACCCTGAACGCCGGATTTGGAAACCATAAAATTACGCACCATGCCAATTACCACCTCATCGGGCACCAGCTCGCCTTTGCTAATAAATTCATTGGCCTTATTTCCAAGCTCAGTGCCTGCATTGCGCTCAGCTCTTAGCAAATCGCCGGTTGAAATATGTGCCAACTGATAGCGTTCTATAATTTTTTCACTTTGGGTGCCTTTTCCGGCACCGGGAGGTCCAAATATGATAAGATTTAACATAACGACAGGCAAAGAAAACACCAAAAACCGGTAACAACAACTTTTAGAATAATCCAAAAAACCAAATTGTCAATTTATGTTCAAAATGCAGACTAATTAAAATAATTGTCAACTTTAATTTGTAAGTTTGTATGAATCGCATTTGAAAATTCAATCAAGCGTTTCTTATAAAAATCAATACATAATTCAAAAAAGTATATTGCATTTTTTAAAAATTATATCATTAATCACAGCTATCTATTCATTGATAATTCCCTATGAATTGACAGCACAATGCAAAACTACCGACAGTCTGATTTATGATATGAATCCAAGCCTGTTCACAATTATACCTGCAGATGGATCTTCGTATCAACTTAGATCTGATTTTTCTAAAATCACAACACCCTGGATAATTGAAGGCAGGGCAAGCAACTTTAAATTCTATAATTCATCTAAATCTGTTTATTCCTCAGCCACGGAAAGACATAATATTTTTTTCGCCGGAGATTTGCCTGCTGCAACTGAAGGTTTCGGAGTTATTAATATGGTCACACGCGACACATTCAACCTCCTCGAAGGCCCGATTACTGTAAGTGCAACATTCTTTAACCGTTCTGCAGATGGGCTTTACAATGAAAACTGGCATTCTATTCTCCCCGCTAATTATAAATATTATTGCAGCCCCTCCACCGGTCCAACAGACAACAGGCAGGGCATCAGGGTTGGCGGCCATAGTTTCCGTTCAGGCATCTGGGATAGTCAGTCTGAACTTTTACCGGAAAAAACCATTATTGATTTAACCCAGCACAACCTGGCAAGCGATGGCAAATGGTTTGAAACCCGCGTAACCTGGGACACCGGAAAAGGGCAATTTAGGATAAATTCCTTTGAGATAAACAGCGGTGGAGGCTGGAAAAAAGTTTGGGCAAATCCTGTCAACATTGGACCTGTGAGCAATTTCCCCTGGCTGAAATCCGTAAGATTATCCGTTTTGGGGGATGATATGGTTGACAGCATCAGAATTCTCAGAAAAAAATGTATTACCGAATGCAAAATTATTGTTAAACCGGATAGCCTCTGCCAGCGTAAAGGGGTAATTACTGCCTTGCGGTTTTTCACCCTAAATGATGAGGTGCCCAAAAGTTGCACGTATAGCATTACTTCCTACAACGGTTCCATAAACCATCCAAACGTAAATCAATATCCCATATTGTCGGGAAACCTAATCAATACTGACCGCCCACCGGGCAGATGGGGATTAAAAATAATTTCACCGTGCGGAAAACAGGATACAACCTATTTCATTATTAAAGATGAGATCCCAAACATTATTTACCCAAACAAAATACCTATACTTTGCTCATCCGAATCCCCATTTGAATTAAGCAAAGCCATAGATTCGGTTAAAATTAAAAATGGCAGCTGGAACTGGTACGGAAATATGGTTTCAGGTAACAAAATTATTTTATCCTTAAATGGTTCCGGTATTTTTTCCAAAACCCAGCAAGCCACCGGTATTTACACAACACCAGGAGGATGCAGAGATACCATTGTGTTAAATTATTTAATCCGAAATGCGCCTCAGATAACAACGCAAAACAAACTTATTACGGCCTGTGAGAACAGCAAAATTTTATTACAATGCAACACCTATAGAACCGACAGTATAGCTTGGAAAATACCAGGCTCGTCTGATGGTAAATTGAGCAGGAATATCGGCGATACAACCACCTTTTATCATGGAAAAAAAGATTTGTTAAAAGGAAATGTTGTCATCAAGGCAATAAGCATTCCTGTCACTAACGACCCCTGCCCTGCCGTATCGGATTCCGTTTTGATTCGCATAATTTCAAATCCTGTTTTATTAACGGATTCTTTTATTGAAAGTTGTGAAGGGGAAAACATACTTTTCCAAGCACGTGAAATTAGCGGCAAAAATCCCGGCAAACTGACTTGGGAATGGGGCTTATTACCTGAGGGAAAAACAATTTATAAAAATCCATTTTCAATATCATTAGCTACAGCAGGCAAACGCGATATTAAACTTAGAGTAACAGACACAACTGCAAACTGCGTTAGCACTAAATTTTTAAAGGATGCCATTCGGGTTTATCCCTCACCAGTGGCAAAATTCAAACCGGAACCTTATGATTACACAACAACCGATAATCCTGTTTTCGCATTCACCAATATAAGCAGTGTAAAAACGGATAAAATATATTCTCAAATAACAAACTGGAAATGGGAAATAACAGGAATGAAATGGTCAGACAGTTCATCCTTATTTTCACCGGTTTTTACAATGCCTCCGGATACTGCCAAATATAAAGTTATTCTTAAAGCTACAAGCAATAAAGGTTGCACGGATACAGCTGAATCCCTAGTACATATTATTGGTAAAATGCAGATTTTTTTACCAACATGTTTTACGCCGGATGAAGAAGGTCCATCTGCGAATAACCGTTATATTTTTTCAGGTGTTCATTTCAGAACTGCGCGAATGACAATATACAGCAGGTGGGGAGAATGCCTACACATTGGAAATATCAGGGAACCCTGGAACGGCAATTACATGGGCAAACCTTGCCCCGAAGGAGCATACACAGCGATAGCAGATGTAACAGATTTCAGCGGCTATCACCATATATATAAAACTATTTTTTATCTTCTCAGGTAATTTTATTCAATTGTATAGTCTCGCTCAAACGCATCGATAAAAGATTCTTTTGATGTGTTGATTATTTTACAATTTTTATAATCTGCATATAGTTTTACCTGAGAAAATCCATAAAATAGTTTCTTTAAGTTATCAAACTGTTTCCACAAAGGCTGGGCAACATAATTACCAAATTTATCCCTGTCAGAAATAATTGTTTTTGCATGTGCCTTGTCATAGAAATGATGATGTACCATATATACAAGATTATCATCACCGACTTCAAGATGCCCGATCCGATGCGAATCCGCGCCACCGCCAAGGATGGCGTTGCCGATGTTTTGGGAAATTTCCCTAACTAAAATTGAATCTTTAGCCCACACAGGCACATACAGATACATGGGCCACCGGGTTTTTTCTTTCATGGCTTTGATGGTATTAGCTACCATAATTACCCCGTTTTTTTCGCCACTGGATTTTTTTTCACGCCATGTGTTTTCAGGATCGTTAAATTCTCCTTCGTCTATCCAGAAGAATAATCCATCTTTTATAAAGTAAGATTTGGGTTGAATTTTCTGGTAAACATCGGTTGCAGCAAATCCATTCACTACACATACATGCTTTTTATCAAAAAAATCCGGAGTACGCTCCAGCAATTTTGAGAGTGAAGGCCCGTTTCCAAGTACATAACAATCTTCAGAATTATCCACTTCAGGCTGTTTATAGCGTTTAGCCTTCAACACTATCTTAATCAGCGAAACTATAGTACTTAGAAAGGTTTTCATAAGCCTTATTGTCAATTAATATTATTCTAACATTTCCAATCCCAGACGCTCGCCTTTTTGGTGTTCCCCTTTAAATTTCATCCCTTTCACCTTGGCCCAGTATTTGGGATGAAGCCCAAAACCCGGTCTTACACTTTTTACATTTAATTCCGTAACGACATCTCCTTGTTTTACATCTTCGGCGATATAAAGACTTCGTGCATGATCTCTGCTGGCACGCATCTTATCTGTAATTTCATACGCGTCGCTACCAATCATTTTCTCGGCATTTCTTACCGAATCAACCAGATTTTTCCAATCCTGTGGCTCCAGACTGAATGAAGCATCAGGCCCACCCAGGGATTTATCCAAAATGAAGTGTTTTTCTATGAAACAGGCACCGTAAATGGTGGCTGCTACGGGAGCCAAAATATCCAGTGTATGATCACTCAATCCTACTTCTACATTGAAATCTTTTCTTATACGCGGTATCAGGCTTAGATTGGCCTCCTCCGGCGGAGTAGGGTAGCTGCTGGTACATTTGAGAATAATGATCTGGTCATTACCCATTCTTCTGCATGCATTTACAGCAAGTTCTATATCGTCGTAACCTGCTATTCCTGTGCTTATGATTATGGGTTTCCCTTTTGATGCAGCATGTTCAATGAGGGGAATATCCGTTATTTCAAAACTGGCTATCTTGAATGCAGAAATACCGCACTGATCTAAAAACTCAACCTCTTCATGCCCGAAAGGGGAGCTGAAAAATTCCATATCCAGGCTTTGCGCAAGTTCCATTAATGGAACAGTCCATTCCCATGGCGTGTAAATTTCCTTATACAAATCATGAAACCTGGCGCCATCCCAAATTGTTCCACCACCCACAACAAAATCTTCTCTTTCTGAATCCAAAGTAATATTCCCCGGCTTAAGCGTTTGAATCTTTACTGCATCCAAACCGCATTCCTTCATAGATAATACCGACTTACGGGCAATCTCAAAATCCCCCCTGTGGTTGCCGCTAAGTTCTCCCACTATAAATGCAGGCATCCCCGAACCTACCTGCCTTTTACCAATAACAATACTGCTCATTCTCAGCAAAGTTAAGAATTACAATGCAGTTTTAAACCCGCAATGCTGAATCGCTATCTGATAATCCAGCATTACAAATTTCGTTTTTCAGTTACCCAATACCGGAATTATTTTACTTTAAATTCGATTACTGCACAACTGCAGAAGCAGTCAATTTAAAATTAATTAATGCGTGCGATTTAAAACAAAAAAGCTCTAACAGCACTTATCGTCAATCTTTTTTTTCTCTAAGAATCCGGTATTTCAATTCTGCGATACGCCAGTCACTCTCGGTGTCTATATCCTGACAATACATTTCATCTACTTCGAAAGCCCATGTTTTATCGGTAAATATTTTACCTGTTTGCAAGAATTTTTCAATGTTAATCCAAAAAAACAAACCGGCATCGTGATAGGATGGTGGTAAATCCTGTGAGCGAACGTTCATGTTTTCCGGTTTAATCATACTCAACCAACCTTCATCGGATTTCAATGCCCTTTGTATAGGAAACGAAAATCTTACCACAGGCAGCAGACTATCAGCACCGGAGCGTTTAAACTCCTGATAAGAGCGATTGAGCATTTCACCGTCAATAAATGGCGCAGTGGCATAAATCATACAAAGAACTCCCTGCTTAATCTGCATATCCGCCAATAATTCTTTCATCACATCGCTGATGGTAGCCATATCCGAGGCTGTCTCGCTGCTTCGGTTGTGAATTTTAACATCAACTGTTCTGCCAATGGCAGCAATATCCTCGTGATCGGTACTAAGGTAAATTTCTGAAAACAAACCTGAGGAATTCGCCGCATCAATACTATACTGAATGATAGGCTTACCCAAAAAAGGCCGGCTGTTTTTACCCGGTATCCTTTTGCTTCCACCTCTTGCCGGTATTAATGCCAGAATCCTATCCATGCTTCGTTAATCCGGCTTAATGTTGCTGCAAAAAATCCTTTATCAGTCCAATTACATAATCCTGATCTTCTGCAGATAAGGAAGGATACATAGGCAGGCTAAGGCAATCCTCGTAATATTTTTCGGCCTTGGGAAAATCGCCCTGCTTAAAACCCATGTTTTTGTAATAAGGCATGGTGTGCATGGGTATGTAATGTACTTGTGCAAAAACCCCTTTTTCTCTCAAAAAGTCATAGAGCTGCTTTCTGTGCGTTGTGGTAATTACGTAGAGATGATAGGCATGGCCTACTCCCTCAGGAACATGAGTGAATGATAAGTTAAGGCCGGCAAATGCTTCACTGTATCGGCGGGCTATTTCTCTGCGTTTCACAAGTCCTTCTTCTGCTCGGGTAAGCTGTGATGAACCAAGCGCACAAAGCACGTCAGGCATACGATAATTGTAGCCAAGCTCCTGCATTTCCATATACCAGCCACCATGATTGGCATGCATTTTATTCGGATCGCGGGTAATTCCATGTGTGCGCAGCAGCTTTACTTTTTCAACAAGGCTCTGCTTGCTGCCGGTGACCATACCGCCTTCACCGCAAGCTATATGCTTAACGGGATGAAAGGAAAATATGGCCAGATCTGCATACTGCCCATCGCCACAATATCGTATCTCTTCTTTTTCATCGGTAAAGTAACCGCCGGGCGCATGACAGGCATCTTCTATAATTTTGAGCCCATAGCGGTCTGCCAAGCTTTTCACAGCGTCCATCCTTACCGGGTAGCCGGCAAAATCTACAGGAATAACCCCTTTGTACTTACCTGTCTTTACCTTGTCTTCCAGCTGGTTCAAATCCATGGTCAGTGTAGCAGGATCTATGTCCACAAAATCAACCTGTCCACCGCAATACAATATACAATTTCCGCTTGCTACAAATGAAATGGGCGTAGTAAGCCATTTATCTCCCGGCTTAACATCCAGCGCCATGGCACACAAATGAAGCGCGGCTGTGCCGTTGGCCACGGCCACTGCGTGTGGAGCATGCACATGCTGCCCAAAAGCATTTTCAAATTGTTCAACAGCCGGTCCCTGGGTCAAAAAATCGCCCTGTAAAACAGCACTTACAGCATCAATATCCTGCTGCGTTATATGCTGGCGGCCATAAGGAATGTTTTTCATAATGGCGCAAATTCAGCATCCATGTGAATTTTAATGAGTTCACGGATTGCCTCTACAGATAACCACTGATTATTCTCGCCGCTATTGTATTTAAAACCCTGCGGCACGGGCACGGCTTTGAAATGATTTTGCCAGTCATTCATATTAAAATTGGGAACGGTTGGCAATATAGCGTAATAATCGCCGCAGTCATAGGTATTGAAACTATCACTCTCGGTAATCATTTCCTCGTGGATCTTTTCACCGGGTCTTATACCTACAATTTCCCGCTCACAATTCGGACCAATAGCATCGGCCACGTCTCCAATTTTATAGGACGGAATTTTGGGAACAAAAATTTCACCCCCCCAGGCATTTTTAAGCGCCAGCAAAACCAGATTCACGCCATCTTGCAGGGTTATGTTAAAACGCGTCATTCTTTCATCGGTAATGGGCAACCTGCCGTTTTTGGCTTTCTCCAGAAAAAAGGGCATAACACTGCCTCTGCTTCCCATTACGTTTCCGTACCTTACTACAGAGAAGGTAATGTTGCGTTTGCCACGAATATTATTGGCAGCAGTAAACAATTTATCGCTGCATAATTTGGTAGCTCCATATAAATTGATGGGGGCTGCCGCTTTGTCTGTGCTAAGGGCTACAACTTTTTCAATTCCCTGATCCAGAGAGGCTTCTATAATATTCTGAGCCCCCATAACATTGGTTTTCACAAATTCCCAGGGATTGTATTCTGCCGCAGGCACCTGTTTCAATGCCGCAGCATGAATCACAATATCTATCCCCTCCAAAGCGCGCCTCAAACGATCCAGATCACGAACATCACCCAAAAAATACCGGATTCTGTGATCAGAACCTGAGCTCCACTTCTGGCTCATTTCAAACTGCTTTAGCTCATCCCTGCTGTAAACCACAAGGCGCTCCATCTGCGGATAGAGCTGAAGCAGTGTCTCCATAAACTTCTTGCCGAAGGATCCGGTGCCACCGGTAATGAGCACGCTCTTTTTGTTTAAATCAGGGAAATGACTTTCGAACATATTTGCAAAGTTAATATTTTATTGATGGATATTCCACTGCGTCATGGCTTTACAATACCCACTTTTGACAACAGTTTTCTACCCATACTCTCAATATCTTCACTCAGTTTGAACTTTAACAAAACAAAAATTGTAGTGCCAAGCACGGTAATATTTTTCAGCATTAGATCCACCCAAAACACACCTGTTAAGTTTACCATGCTGATAAATATCAAGTTAAAAACCAAAAGGACCAGCATAATAAAAACCTTGCTGTTGTAAGGATTTAACCGATACATAAACCAGATTATAACACCCGTAATCATAGCACCCAAAAGCCACACCAAAGCTGTTGAAGCGGCAGCGCCCTCAATCCCATAAATGGGAATCATGTAATTATTTAAAACCACACCGGCAATCAGACATGCAGCATTTATAATCAGCGATAAATAATACCTGTGAGAAAAAATAAGTATGGCCGAGCTATTTCCCTGAAGCAACATACAAAGTTTTCCCAGCCCTAAAATCAATACCGCCCATTTACCGGGTTCATACTTACTTCCGTTGGGCATCCAATGATAAAACAAATCAATATTCACCCAGATCAAAAGCAAAACAATCCCGCCGATAATGAATTGATTCAGGGTGGTTTTCTCATACAAACGCTTCATTTCAGGTTTATCTCCTCTGTGCATCGCATCCGAAAGAACAGGATTTGAAATTTGAAGTATGCTGCGTGTGGGTATTTCTATAATTACTGCCAGATTTACAGCGATAGAATATATTCCTGTGGCTATCAGACCATCAAGCGCACTGATCATCACAAAATCAAGGCGCTGTATAAAAAGGTTTGCCAAATAGGTAAGAAACAGATAACCGGTATATACCGAGAATTCCCTTTTCATTCCTGTTTGGGCTGAAATATGTCCAAAATCAGGTCGAAAAGACAATCTGGTACTGCGCAATACAAACCACAAATTCAGGAATGCTGCAAATGCATAAACAGCAGGTGTAAGTTTTACCGCCGTATCGAAGTCAATCCAGCTGAGGTAGAACACAAAACCGATAAATCCCAGCAGAATTCTGACTACATTTTCACGGATAAAACTGGAAAACAGAATGTTGCTCAATGAAGCAGAAAAAACTTCCAGTACTGTATTGTAACTGAAAAAGAAAATGAAGGGAATCAGCAAGTAATAGTATTTGAGAAAGGCAGAAGAATTAATCTCGAGATAAGAAACTACCTGAGGCTGAAACAAAAGCAGTGCAAGTGCCACCAGAGAAAATCCCACAAACGGAATTGTAACCAGCCAAAATCCTGCCCCGTGGTGACCCTTCTCCTCATTTTTAAAACGCGGGAAAAACTTCCATATTGAGTATCCTGTCCCCATTTGAGCAACGCCTGCAAGAAGAGCACCAATCTCAATAAACATTCGGATAATGCCGTTTTCTTCTACCGTGTAAACGAGCGGAAAGAGATAGAATGTAGTAAATAAACCTACTGCACTTCCGGCATAGTTGATAACGGATGCCCACAAACTTTGTCTGGCTATAACACCACGCACGGCACAAAGGTATCTATCATTGCTGCAATGCCTATCATTTAACGATAAAATCCTGTATTAAACCGATTACCCAATCTTTGGATTAACTTACAGAGCCTTTACACAATTATCAAATGATTGAATATTTATCATTTAGCAGTCATTTTCTTCGTCGCGTAAAATATTTTTTTACATCGGTATTGAAATTCTCCCTAACATTAGCTTTATTTGAAGCCTATTCAGACTAAAACTACTAAAACATGAAAAAACTATTGTTCATCGCTTCAGCCGTGGCTCTGACCATGACCGTTGCCTGCAAAAAGAAGAAAACTGACGGTCCCGCTGCAGATGCATTCACCGTTGAAAACACTCAAAGAACCCTGCTGATTTACAACACCGCTACCTGGTGCGGTCCCTGCGGAACTTACGGTGGGCCTACTTTTAAAGGAACGCTTGATAATCCGGATATCGTAGCTATCGATTTGCATACCTCCGGCTCTTCTCTCCTGACTCCTATCTACACTCCCGGTGGCGCAAAGAAAGATACTGCTATGGTTGCTCCTTTTGCCATATACCTGTATGCACAAACCAAGCCCAATGGTTATATCCCTCACTTCTTTGCCAACAACACCTTCCTGGGTAACAGCGAAGTAACTACAGCTTCTATCACCAGCGCTGCCAACACTTTCAAAGCTGCTGCGCCTTCTGCAGGCGTTGCTGTTAGAGCTACAGCCAGCGGAAACGTAATCAATATTGACTACAAAGCCAAGGCATTCTCTGCCGGATCAGGTGATTATTACCTGTCTCTGATACTATGCGAAAAGTCTGTAACTGCTACCCAAAGTGGTGCTTCAGGCGGAATCACTGACCACAAGCACATTGTACGCGCCACTGCTTATGGAACTGCTGCCAGCCCTATGGATGCCTTCTCTCCTTCAGCTGTAATGAGCAACCCTGCTTCAGGTCAGGAAATTAGCGGAAGCAAGTCATTCACTTGGGAACTGCCTGCATTGGCTTCGCGTTACAACGCTTTCAAGCGCTGGGATGCTTTCACCCCTGCCAACACCATGGTTGCTGCCATTCTTTGGAAAAAGAACGGTACTGCCTATGAAGTGGTTAACGCTGCTCAGTGCGACGTTAAATAATCCCAACAAGACAAAAATAAAAAACCCGGTGTCAGCCGGGTTTTTTTTATGCTTTTAATTTATTATCTGCCTTTAAAATCGGGCTTACGCTTTTCCACAAAAGCATTCATACCCTCTTTCTGGTCTTCGGTGGCAAAAAGCATATAGAAGTTCTTGCGCTCAAAATACAATCCTTCTTGCAGATGGGTATCAAAGGCCTTAAGTACGCTTTCTTTAGCCAGCTGAACCGCGATGGGAGATTTTTCTGCTACAACACATGCCATTTTAATGGCTTCATCCAGATACAATTCCACCGGCACAATTTTATTAATCAAGCCCGCTTCCTTTGCTTCCTGTGCAGAAATGAATCTGCCGGTCAGTACCATTTCCATGGCCCTTACCTTTCCCACGGCACGTGTAAGGCGTTGCGTACCTCCTGCACCGGGCATCACACCAATGTTTATTTCAGGCTGGCCGAACTGCGCGGTTTCCGAAGCCACCACCATATCGCAATGCATTACCAGCTCGCATCCTCCGCCCAGCGCAAAACCACTCACTGCAGCTATAATCGGCTTTTTGGTGCGGCGAATGGCGTCCCAGGTACTAAACTGATCAATTTGCAACATATCAATAGCGGTTTTTCCGGCCATTTGCTTGATGTCTGCACCGGCAGCGAAAGCCTTTTCGTTTCCCGTAATTACAATAGCCCGTACCTGCTCATCTTCATCAAGCTGTTTCAGGGCATTGCGCACCTCACCCATAAGCTGTAGGTTAAGTGCGTTATATTCTTTGGGCCGATTTAACCGTATCAAGGCCACATAAGGAGCTACCTGCGGTTCTACCAATATAAATTCATAAGCCATGCCGCGAAGATAAAGTCTGTGCAGCAGAATTGATTAATGGATCAGCTTAGGCAATATCCACCTGCGGTACAGGACAAACAACCCAATCGCAATTAGGCATCCCAGAAGGCCTCCACAAACTACATCCAGCGGATAATGCTTACCTAAATACACCCGTGAATAGGCTACCAGCGAAGCGATTAGCAACAATATAAACTTTCTGTATCCTTTCAGATTCAACAGCAGTGAGGACAGCAACATAACAGCAAAAAAATTGGAGGCGTGGCTGCTTACAAAGCCATAATTGGTGCGATTATCCTGGATAAACCGGGATTTTTCCTCAGCAGAAATTTCCGGAAGCCGGGCAAGGTTGCTTTCAACCATATAGGGTCGTTGCCGTTGGAAATAAGGCTTTACAACCCTTGAAGTAAAACTATCCGAAATCCCAAACGCAGCTACCAAAAGCAAAACGCTGACTGCACCCGGTTTCCATGACTGATGTCTAAAAAGCAAGTATATCAGCAAGCCATACAGCGGCAACCAGCCGAATTGAGAACTGCAAAAAATCATCCATCCATCCATCCATTCTGCGGAAAGCGTCTGGTTAATCAGTTTGAATAAGGCTGCATCCAATTGAAGCATGTAAACTAAGGTTTTTGCGATACAAGGATAATGCGCGCTGAGGATTTTTCATTGAAAGGTTGCAAAGAATAATCACCGAAGGTTTTTAAAACGGTGAATCCGGCCTGCTCATGCAATGTTTTCAATGCTGCGGCAGAGTATACTTTCACGCTTTCCTGAAATCGCAATTTCTCAGCACCATCCATTACCTCAATATCTTTTTTAATAAATCCATTCTGCACATAGCGGCTGATATTAAAACTAACATGACCTCGATGCACCTTTTCTTCTGCCTTTAAGTGCGATATAGTATGATCCGGATTTAGATAATCCTGCACAAAAATACCGTTAGGTTTTAGGGCCTGATATATGTTATTCAAAGACAACAAATCATCGGCACTATTTTCAAAATATCCAAAACTGGTAAAAAGATTAAAGCCCGCATCAAGCTCCGACACAGGGAATAAATGGCGCATATCATGCACAAAATAATGTTCATTTGGACCGGACACAGAACGGGCATATTCAATACTCGCAGCGCTAATATCCAGACCTGTAACGTCAAAACCCAGCGATGCCAGAACACGGCTATGACGACCTTTTCCACAGGCAATGTCGGCTACTGAAAACCCTTGTCCCAGCTGCAGATACCGGCATATGTTCTCAATAAAGCGAGCCGCCTCTGCATCATCCCTGTTTTTGTATAAAACATGATAATATTCCGAATCAAACCAGCTTTCAAACCACTTCGGCATAATTTTTTCAAAGATACTGTAACTATTGTGCAGGTAACATCGTAATAATACCAACCGGGATGAATGAGGAACAATTTGAACAATGCGTGCATGCATTCAGTGACGGATTGTACCGATTTGCCCTAAAAAACCTGAAAGACACCGATGAAGCCAAGGAAATTGTACAGCTTAGTTTTGAAAAACTCTGGTTGCACCGAAACGGGGTGGATACAGAAAAGTCGAAAAGCTACCTGTTTACCGTGGCCTATCACCTCATGGTTGACCACTGGAGAAAAAATAAGAAAATGATGACCATTACCGATGAAACCGCTATGAACCAAGTTGCTCCTTCCACAGAGTATAGCGGACTCAAGGAAGTGCTCAGCAAGGCGGTAGCAATACTGCCGGAAATACAGCGCACCGTCATTCTTCTGCGCGATTACGAGGGCTACACCTATGAGGAAATCGGCTCCATAACCGGATTAAATGCATCTCAGGTAAAAGTATATATTTTTAGGGCAAGACAAAGTCTAAAAAACCACCTTGGAAGTATGGAGGCCTTGTTATGAAAAGCATCAGCGAAAAAGACATCATGCTTCTGTTTGACCTGCTGGAGGGAAATCTTAACGAGCAGGAAAAAATCAAACTATTGGAACAGATTCAAAAGGATAAAAATCTGAAAGATGAATATGAACTGTTAAAAGCAACCATCCTGACAGACGAGGATAATATTTTTTTCCCCAATAAAAATACGTTACTAAATATCCCCAAAAGAAAAAATCATTTAATACTGTTTAGAAGATATGCAACAGTAGCTGCCGCATCTTTGATCATTCTGACAGGGATCAGCCATTATTTG